>CBDUHU010000769.1:0-1992 GCA_965366725.1 uncultured Kangiellaceae bacterium | reverse complement strand
GATCATAGTTTCGTAAATAGCTTTGAGATCCAGCGAAATAATTTTTATGCTTAATGAAAAAGTTCTAGTACTCCCCAGCTCACAATTTATCCAATGGTAAATAGGATTGGTGGCAATCTATCCGATGAATTTATTCATAGAATCACTGCCCTGGATTCTTCATAGAAATTAAACACTCTGGCTCGTGATAAAACCTGGATTTAATGTGATATTTTCGTGATAAATACTGTCTATAATTCTTAAGATGCCGCAAAAACACGTTCTCATTGTCGAAGACCATCAGGATATCGCCAGTTTAATACAGATGCATCTGGCCGATATGGACTGTAAGGTTGTTCAAGTTGCAGATGGTTTGCAGGGCCTTAAACGTGCTGAACAAGAGCCTTTTGATCTGATTATCCTCGATTTGATGTTGCCTGGTATGGATGGGCTAGAGATTTGTCGTCGTATTCGCAACCAATCCCATTATACACCGATCCTGATGCTGACCTCGAAGTCAGAAGAACTTGATCGCGTGCTTGGACTGGAGGTCGGTGCCGATGATTATGTTACTAAACCGTTTAGTATTCGTGAACTCATGGCGAGAGTTAAAGCGCAATTTCGTCGTGGCGCGGCCACACAGACAGCGGATGAAAGTGATTTACCAAATATACAAATTGGTGGCCTGACTATCGATGTAGAGAAAAGAACTGTAACCATTTGTGAACGGCGTATTGATCTGACGGCGAAAGAGTTTGACTTGTTGTTACAGTTTATTACTCATCCAGGTCACGTATACTCCCGCACTCAATTGCTTGACAAGGTATGGGGTTATGGCCATGAAGGATATGAACATACCGTCAACTCACATATCAATCGTCTGCGTGGTAAGATTGAAAAAAACCCGGCACAGCCGGAGTATATTCTTACCGTTTGGGGTGTTGGCTATAAGTTTAATGATGCTTTGTAACTCTGAATATGCTCAGGCAACTCTCTAACAAACTAATTCTCACATTACTGGGCTTGTTATTATTGCTCTCAGCCAGTTTTATTGGATTTGCGGTTTTTAGCACACCAATGTTTTTACAGGAATTGAATCAGAAAGTTAATTTCAAACTCGCAGATAATATCGTAACTGAAAAAAAACTCATGATTGACCACCAGGTTAATGAAGACGCGTTACAGTCGGTATTTATGGGTTTAATGGTAGTAAACCCCGTCATCGAGGTTTATCTTGTTGATACCGATGGTAAACTGCTCGCATGGTCGGCCCCTGATGGCGCGGTAAAACGTCAGACTATTGACTTGAAGCCGATAAAGCAGTTTCTATCTTCACAGAATAATGCGCCAATTCTTGGTAATGATCCGCGTCACCCTGATCGCGATAAAGTCTTTTCAGCTGCTGAAATAAAACATGGTGACCAATTGCAAGGCTATCTATACATCGTTCTTGGTGGAGAGGCTTATGACTCGGTAGTTGATATCCTTAAGTCCAGCTATATGCTGCAACTTTGGACTGGTGCAATCGGAATTAGCCTTTTAATTGTTTCACTCGCAGGATTATTGAGCTTTCGGGTTATTACCCGGCGTTTACAACAGCTCGCCGATGGCATGGAGGAATTCAAACAGAATGATTTTAAGCAGTCGGTGAAATTGCCGGAACGTTTCGATGGTCGACCAGGCGATGAAATCGATCGGCTTGGAGCGACATTTAGAGAAATGTCTGAGCGAATCATTCGACAAGTAAAACAGTTGGAACATAATGATGCCTCGCGACGCGAATTGATAGCGAATGTGTCACATGACCTGCATACTCCGTTGGCGTCACTTCAAGGCTATCTGGAAACGCTCGACCTAAAAGGTGATGAGATCAGTGACGAGGAAAAAAAGAGCTATGTTCATATAGCCTGGCAGAGTAGCGAACGTTTACGTAAATTGATTTCCGAGTTGTTTGAATTATCTACTCTGGAAAATCAAGGGGCACAACTTCATTTCGAGCCTTTTTCCATGAGC
>CBDUHU010000768.1:0-2002 GCA_965366725.1 uncultured Kangiellaceae bacterium | reverse complement strand
CCAATAGGACCACCATAATGAACATGCGCTATTCTATACGCTAATAATCAGAAATCAACTATTGATTCAAATTTTTTTCAATCAATGTTACTGTTGTTCTAATTTGGCGGTGAGAGAGGGATTCGAACCCTCGATAGGTATTAGCCTATACACGCTTTCCAGGCGTGCTCCTTCAGCCACTCGGACACCTCACCGTATCAAAGTCCCCTTTTCAGGGTGACACTCTAAAGCAGTCATTATTTCCAAAATTTGATGGCTTCAGATATGAGGCGCGTAGGTTATACAAAATCCTTCTAAATGGCAATGCTTTATAAAAGATAATTTTCAGTCTATTATATGTCGGATGGTTTTATAGATAAAACGGCATAACCATTGATACAAAATAATAATAATTGTATTAAAAACATACTTATAAAGCTACTACTTCGCTTAATGGCGGAGAAAAACGCCTCTGATCTATTCTTTAGTACTGGCGCTCCACCGCATATGAAAATTGAAGGTGTTTCAACTCCAATGGGCCAGGGGGCAATGCCACCGGGCGCAATTAAAGATATCGCTTACAGTTTGATGAATGACAAGCAAATTGTTGAGTTTGAAGAAGAATGGGAGCAGAACTTTGCGATTTCTGTGGGGGATATTGGCCGTTTCAGGGTTAACGTGTTTCTGCAAAGAGGCCAGGTTGGCATGGTTATGCGCCATATAAAATCAGATATTGCCAGCATGGAAGAGTTAAAACTACCAAAACCGATTGCAGATCTTGTGATGGAACGCTCTGGGCTGGTTTTAGTTTGTGGACCAACAGGTAGTGGAAAATCAACCACACTGGCTGCCATGATCGATTATCGAAACCGCCGAGATACCAGCCATATTCTTACCATTGAAGATCCAATTGAATTTCTTCATGAGCATAAAATGTCAATTATTGATCAAAGGGAAATTGGCGTGGATACCAAGAGCTTTCATAATGGGCTTAAAAATGCCATGCGTGAAGCTCCGGATGTTATTCTAATAGGTGAGATTAGGGACGAAGAATCAATGCACTACGCCCTTAGCTATGCCCAGACCGGACATTTATGTCTTGCCACAATACATGGAAACAACGCCAAACAGGTACTTGAGAGAATTAGAAACCTGATCCCTGTTGAGCAAAGAACTTCGCTGATGAAAGAACTTTCCGGGGTATTAAAAGGGATTGTTTCGCAGCGACTGGTTATGAGCCAGAAAGGAAAACGAGTTGCTGCGCTGGAAATATTGCTGAAAGCACCTGATATTGAGGAAATTATCCAAAAAGGTAAACTGGAAGAGCTGAAAAAAGCGATTGAAAAGCATCATATGGATGGTATGCGTTCATTTGATCAATCACTATTTAAACTTTATCAGTCAAAGGTTATTACCAAAGAAGATGCGCTTCGTTTTGCCGAATCAAGAACCGATCTTAATTTGCAAATGAGGCTAACTGAAAGTGGCGGTAAATCACGTCCAATGGAAGTCGCAAAGCCCAAAAAGTCCAAAGGACCAAACTTTTCAACCAAGCTTTAATTTTAACAAGCCAGGCAATGCTCAAAAAAGATCCCGTTAATCAACGGGATCCTTGGTCAAAACAACTGTTACCAGACTAGTAAAGTTAACTGACAGAATATTTATTTTTTAAAGTTGACCATTCTTTGTAGCGGCTTTAAAGCTCTGGCAACTATTTCGTCAGATACATAAATTTCATTATTAGTCTGTTCGAAAACTTCAGCTAATCGGGTTAACTCGTTCATATTCATCCAGGGGCACTGAGCGCAACTGCGACAGGTTGCTCCCTCCCCCGCTGTTGGCGCAATAATTAGTTCTTTATCTGGCGCTGCTTGCTGCATTTTGTGAAAAATACCTTTATCTGTTGCAACAATAAACTGCTCATTGGGCATTGACTGAGCCGCTTTGATTAACTGAGAGGTAGAACCGACGTTATCTGCTAACTCAATGATGGTCTTCTCAGATAAGTCATCGTTCACAAAAC
>CBDUHU010000767.1:0-2005 GCA_965366725.1 uncultured Kangiellaceae bacterium | reverse complement strand
CGTGATTTTTAAATATGCCTTCTCCAATGACGAACCCTCTCAGGTTTGATTTAATTGACTTACGCCTCTACACAACCATCGTTGAGACTGGAAGTTTGTCTAAAGCAGCATTAAAAATGCCACTGGCGTTATCTGCTGCAAGTACGCGCTTAAAAACATTAGAAGAACGGCTGGATATTGAGTTATTAAAGCGAGGCCCGCAGGGAGTGACAGTTACTAATGCAGGGCGATTATTTTATGATTATTCATTGAGAACATTGCAAGCAGCAAAAGAAGCGCAATCTGGAATGGATGCATTGTCTGGAAAAGGCCGACAAATGATCACTGTGTTTTCAAATACAACTGGAATGAGCACACACTTACCCGGTCAGTTGGCTAGTTACTTTGAAGAACACAGTGGATTTGATTTACGTTTTGAACAACATGCCAGTCGTCAGGTGTTAAAGGCGGTTGCTTCCGGCAAAGCAGATATCGGTATTGTCGATGGTGGTTACGACAAACGTCATTTGCTTTACTGGCTTTACCAACAAATCAGATTGGTGGTTGTGGCCAATCAGAATCATCCTTTGGCGCAACAATCATCCTGTCAATTTTCTCAATGTCTTGCCCAACCCTTGGTTGGATTGGACAAACGGAGTTCGTTACAGGAGTTTATTGAGAAAATGGCTGTGTTGCAGCATTTACCGGCGCAGTTTAGAGCTAAAGCACCGAGCTTTGCGTCGGTTGCGCAGTTAGTAGCAAAAAATATTGGGGTTGCAATATTACCGGAACCAGCCGCTATGGGTTATCTGGAAAAATTACCACTAGCGCTTATCCCGCTTGAAGAACCCTGGGCAATCAGAGAACTCAATGTTTGTGTTCGCCCTGATAATCGCACCAGCATGCCTGCATTACAACTGGCCAGGTTTCTGGTTGGTATCAAATAAATATACAGGTTGTTTTCAGCTGCCTTATAGTCTGGTTATTTTATTCAGCTGAAATTAGAATAAAATAACCAAAACTATTTAATATCGATTTATATCTTACTGGTGTGAATTTTTAACCACCAGCATAAATGCATTGGCAGCCCAAAGGAATAAGCCAGACAAATTCGACTTCACCACATCGACCAGTGACAGCATAACCTTCCTGACCTAACCAACCTGCAACCATATCAACTCCACCAGCCAGAATTGCAGTCGGAATTGTTAATCCGGCCTGACCGGCCAGATCGATCATATCACCTAAAGTCATACCACAAATAGATGCCTTGCATTTACCTTCGGCAATCTTAACACCACGACAGTATTTGTTGGGCCAGCTGATCACCAGACCTCCGCCGGATTTAGTTGCCTCTGAAACATTTTCAAAACTTTCCATGGTGCCTACTTCGGCTCCCAGAGTCATTGTCTCGCCGTTGTTCAGGCTGACCTTAATTGTGCCGGCAACTGCTACCCCTCCCATTTGATTGGTAAATGCGCACCATTCCCGATAATCTCTACCATTTCCTGTTACTTGGCTGACTTGCGCTGCATTGATTAATACAGGGTTTGAACCAGTTGGATCGGTTGAAGATACTGCTCCTCCCAGAAAAGAGTCAGGATGAAGCACAAGTGAGCGCAGTTGGTCGTCCGGTAAATTAAGTGCTTTGAGATCGACAAAGAGGGCAACGCCTTTAGCAACATAAACCGCAAAATCTGAATCAAGAGCATAACCATCGCTAAACTGAACTTGGTAATCAGCTTTGGCAAAAAAACGGTCCACTTCAAGTTGTGAGCTATCGGTTTCATCGATGGGAATAGTCACAGCCTTGATTGACTGGTTAACAGATTCAAGTGCAGATACTGAGTATCCTGAATTTAAAATAAATAACAGGGTTAATTTAAGTGTTATTTGAAAAAACTTGTGAAAAATATGCATATGTGTGACTCCTTAATTTTAATAATTAATTGTCCTACAGCAAAATGAACATCAAGTGTTGATTAACAAGAACAAAAGTATATTGAGAAAATGATTTTTTGATAAA
>CBDUHU010000766.1:0-2018 GCA_965366725.1 uncultured Kangiellaceae bacterium | reverse complement strand
ATCGCCAAGACTCAAACAAATATTGGACTTAATCAAACTAAACTAGAAGAATATGATAAAGCCCTTAGTTATTATCAACAAGCCCACGCCAATTATTTAAAATATGCAGCTCTAAATCCGGAAAATAAGAAAGTCTATTATTCTATAGTCCACTTATACGAATACTATTCCGATTGTTATGTCCTAATGGGAGATACAGAAAAAGCAAGTGAATTTCTACCTTACATATTAACGAGTATTGCCAGTAACCTATCACCAAGAAAACAGTCGATGGCACTAGTCAGTATAGCAAAAATATTTAATCAGCAATCAAAACATAAGCAGGCTATTACACTGCTAGACAGAGCGCTAGTATTACAGGTCAACAATGACTTTAATCACATTGCTGCGATCAACTATCAGTTAGCGGTGGCCTATCATAATACAAAACAATTGAACGCGGCAATACTTTCAGCGGAAGCTGGGCTGAGGCAATCTAAAGAGAGTAATAGTTTATTAATGATGAGCAAATATCACAACTTACTTGGAACGCTATATCGTCAAACAAACAAAGATAAAGCAATTTTTCATATTGAGAGTTACCAGAAATCTCGAGAAATATTTTTGAAAAAGAAATATGATGCTGATGTAAAAACCATACAACATAAGCTTGAAACAAAAAACTTACAGTGGGATTTGACTCATAAAGAATTAGAAAACCAGAAAAACCGGGTCAAAATACAAACTTTAACAAATTGGTCGCTCGTTTTTGTCGTCTTGTTATTAGCCAGTCTATTAATTACAGCTCTTTTGTATTTAAAAAGGAAAAGAGAGCGGGCAATATTGATTCAGTCAATTCACTATCACCAACAACAGTTATTACTATTGAGCAGTGCGACAGACTCTACTGGAAATGATAACTTATTAACAACAGACTCAACTCAACTGAAAGAAGTCTTCAGACAATTGCTGGTTGAAATAATGATTGATTGTCTGAAAGTATGGGAAGGGCATACTCGGTCAAACCGAGTCGAACTTGCTGAACGGAGTAAAATATGGACGGTATCAATTGACGAAGGGACATTGAGAACTCGTTCGTTAGATAAATATTTATCGCTGAAAAAACTCCCTAAAAACCCAAAATGGCGTAATGTAGTAAAAACTTGTCATTATATTTTGTCAGACTCTTCCTTGAGTCCTGATTATCGGGCGCAACTCAATAGCAAATTAGAATCGTTGATGGATTTAGTCAAACAGCTGTCACTACAGAAGTAATTAGTCTTCGACACTGGTTGCGACACAACTAAAAACCAGTCCATCACTTAATTGGTATCCATCTTCTCCATCAAGATGGTGACCTTCTGCTGCAACACCTGAAATAACGAAGCTTTCAGGAGAAACATAGTCAGGAATAAGTTGTCCAACGGGAATATCATAAGACCCTGCCAAAAGTTCGCAAACATGAATGGATGCAAATAGTGCTTTTAGAAAATCATCATTAATATCATAAAGTACCTTACTGTCTAACTCCCCACAAATAGGGAGTTCAGGCTTATCCAGCAGTATATCTACACTGCGAGCAGTTTCTTCTTGAGAGGAAGGTTGATAACAGAGTTTATTAATAAATTCTGGATTTTTGATAACTACTCCCTGGCTTTTTTTGTAAAGGTCCTTAAGTTCGTTCTCATCTAATGAAAACGGCCCCCATTTGGGTGCATACTCATCAACCAAACCATTTTCTAATGCAATTGTCTTTAAAAATATATGAGCCTGACTTAGCGAAATTGTCGTAAAAGTTAGTATTAATAGAATCAACTTTTTCATTATAAAAGAATCCTCAGTTAGATATTGTGGAGAGAAGTTGATAAACACTATATTCACATTGTTAGTAATATTAAACCGTTGGCGCCCGATATAGCCGGTAAAAACCGGTAAAAAACTAACAAAACCTCATAAAAACAATTACTTAATAATATACCAGTTTACAACAGAGCGATAATATTCAAAGCAGAAAAATTTGCGTAATATTTATTCCGGTT
>CBDUHU010000765.1:0-2020 GCA_965366725.1 uncultured Kangiellaceae bacterium | reverse complement strand
GACATTGCTTCATGGCTAGGTAACCAAGGTAGAGGATTTATCAGTGATATTATTACATTAGATCATCGTAGGGTTCCGCTGCCAAAAACATCAAAGATTAAAGTTATTTCAATCAGAGCCAGCGATTATCTAGCAGACATAGGAGTTTTGCCAACCCCGAAGGAACAAGTAAAATATGGAAGTTGTGTAGTGAAAATCGAAGACTCCAAGCATAATGATTTTTGGGATGGTGGCTCTACATCACTTAAAAATATAGTTCTCAGTATAGTAAAAGGTCATTTAAATAACTTGTCCTGTCAGCAGCTGAAGTTAATCGCCCCAGCAGAGCTGGGAGTGGGCTCCAAAACCAATTAAGTTCTAAATACGAATATATTATAGGTCAAATTAAGGTCTATCTAATCAAATACACTGTATATTTTTTCCTCTCGCATTTTCATGAATACCATCTCCGTTAGTATCTCTTGAAGGACGGATTCTGCCTGCTTTGGACACAAATAGTCCGCGTGAAAGCATTGGTTCATTTTGATAACAATATTCAAAACTACCATTTTGATGATTTGTTATTCCAGTAAAATGCCATTGAAGTGAACTTCTGACACCAAATGCACGCCATCTTAGTTTGATATTCTGGTTAACCAGCTTGTGTTGAAATAGTAAATCATCGCCGTCGTTATATCGCCGATCTTTGTTACTATCAATAAAGCCCATATATCCTGGACTCCAGTTTTTACTACAATTCTGGCCATCTTCTGTTGGACATATAGTCACATATTTTGAATGTGTGATTGCGACTTTTCTTGCTGATTGTAATAACCCGCGAAGATGGGTGACTTCTGCAGTGATTCTCGAACGTTGAACTAATTGTTCAAGAGATGGTAAGGCCGTTGTTAAGAAAAGCCCTATTAGGCCTAGCACAAAGAAGAGTTCGATTAAAGTAAACCCTGTATTGGTAATTCTTGGCATTTTCAATCCTTGAAATGGTGATCCTTGTTTAATATTCTAGCCGCGATTAGTCTTTTTATTAATAGGTTATTTCTTAAACTTGCTAGTGATAATTCGTTTTAATTTTGTAAGCATAATGCCAGTTAAATTGTAGGATATATGCCAGAGCTTAACTTTAACTGTTAAGTTGCTTCTGGCAAAACACACTGCATTGAAAAAAGAGTGGAAGCTTATTCTATTTGCAGCTTTTTAAGTTTGTATCGCATTGCACGAAAACTAATTCCCAGTAATTTGGCTGCTTGAGTTCTATTTCCATCAGATTGCTCGAGTGCTTTTAGTATTTCACCAGATTCAATTTTTTCGAGATATTCATCCAGCGGTAAATCATTACGAGTACTAATTCCTGGTTGTTGTTGGCTATCATTGTTTGAAAAGTCAGGATTGCTTTGACTTAAGTTTAAGTCCTCTTGTTGGATTTCGTCGCCAATTGCAAGAGTAACGGCTCGTTCAAGAATATTTTCTAATTCTCTGATGTTTCCAGGAAAATTGTAGTCGACAAGTGTTGCAAGGGCTTCTTTAGATAGTGAAACCGAGTGATAGCCTTGATTAAAACTCAACTGCTCAAGTAAATAGGTTGCCAACCTGGGAATATCTCCGCGTCTCTTGCGCAGCGGCGGTACTTCAAGCTCGATTACATTAATTCGATAGAAAAGATCTTGTCGAAACTGTTCTTTTGCAACTAGCTTAATTAGGTTTCTATGGCTGGCGCTGAGAATCCTGACATCAATCGGAATTTCAGTTTCACTACCTACCGGGCGAACTGATTTTTCTTGGATTGTTCTTAATAGCTTAACCTGCATATTTAATGGAAGTTCTGCTATTTCATCAAGAAACAGAGTTCCACCATCGGCAGATTGAAAAAGTCCTTTTTTGTCACTAATAGCGCCGGTGAAGCTACCTTTTTTATGTCCGAAAAACTCACTTTCCATCAACTCTGAAGGAATTGCACCACAATTGACAGGTACAAATGGTTGATCTGCTCTTGGGCGTTTGAAGTGGATAAGCTTAGCGACTAACT
>CBDUHU010000764.1:0-2021 GCA_965366725.1 uncultured Kangiellaceae bacterium | reverse complement strand
AAACCCAATAACTTCTGCTGTTCTTCTGCTGATAACATTTCCAGCTGACTGATATCAACAGTTGCATCCTTAGCTACTGCCATTAATAAATGATTAAGATGCGAACTAAACGCCTGAATAGTGTCACAACTAAAAAGTTCGGTGTCATAGGTCCATGTGAGCAAGATACCGTTTTCGCCAATGTTCGCATTAATGTCTAACTCATATTTAGTTAAAACCTTATCAATTTCTAGTGGGGAAATTTGAACTTCTGGTAATTCTAGTTTGTTAAGTTGGATATCATCCATTGAAAAAATAATTTGAAATAAAGGGCTATAGAGACCACTTCTACTCGAATCAAATTTTTCAACAAGCGCATCAAAAGGAACATCCTGATTTGACTGGGCATCGATATTTATCTTTTTTACATGGTTTAATAGCTCTTTAAAAGTTTTGTGGTTAACATCAGTTCTTAGTACCAGCGTATTGGTGAAAAAACCAATTAGTTGTTCTAGCCCGACCTGATTTCTATTGGCGACAGGCGTACCAACCACTATATCCTTATTACTGCTATGCCTTGATAATAAAATTGCCAGAGTTGCATGAAGTAACATAAACATGGTTACCTTATTTTCCTTGGCAACTGTCGATAATCTTGCACTTAACTCAGCAGGTATTCTTTGGGATATTTTATTTCCAGAACGTTGTTGTCGGTTAATAGAACGTTCCGACTTTAGTGGCAAACTGTGCACCGGGGGTAGATCAGCTAATTGAATTTCCCAGTAATTTAGCTGTTTCTGTAAGAAATTTTCATTTAGATTTTCTCTTTGCCATTGTGCATAGTCATCGTACTCTTTAACAAGCGGAGCTAAAGATAATGTTTGTTTTGTTAAAGATGCTCGATATAGTTGAACGAATTCTTCTATAAACAATCTGATAGACCATCCATCAGCAGCGATATGATGGAGACAAAAAACCAACACCCCCGCTTGTTGAGCGTTTTGTACAGCCAGTTCAAGATAACTTACTCTTAACATCAGTCCAGAAGACAAGTTAAAAGGTGTGCATGTTTCTTTTTGAATAAAAGTATCAATTAACTCTTGTTCATCGTCTTTATCGGTAACATCAGAAATGTGATTAATTTTGAAATCAAACTCATCAGCAGTGATGGATAAAACCTTTTCAGCCGTTTTATTAAACGTCGTTCTTAATGGTTTATGTCGCAGAATCAGACTATTCAATGCCTCAGTTGCAGCAGATATATCTAAATTGCCTTCTACGCTAAAAGCAACTGACATATTATACTCAGGAGTTCCCTGCTGTATCTGGTCAATTAGCCAAAGTCTTTGTTGTCCAAATGATAAAGGCGTCTCTTTTTGCGAGTTTTTAAAGTTAACTAAGGATGTTCTTGTTGATTTGAAATTTCCACTATCGATTATCTTCGATAGCGAACGTATGTCAGGTGACTCAAATATTTTATTGATCGGTAGTTCTTGTTCAAATAATTCTCTTATTTCTGCAGAAAGCCCTACTGCAGAAAGAGAATCTCCACCAAGTTCAAAAAAACTAGTTGCAACACTTATCATATCCGCTTTAATTGATAACAACTTTGAATATATTTTTACCAGGCTCTTTTCTGTTGTTGATTGTGGTTGAATGTAGTTATCCAGAGTAAGGTCATATTCAATCTCAGCTAAAGCATTGCGATCAATTTTACCGTTAGCTGTTTGCGGAAGCTTGTCTAAAAACATATACCTTGCAGGTAACATATACTGAGGCAATGAGGTTTTTAGAAATAATTTTACATTATCTGCAATAGCTTTATTGTCTAATGGCAAATTTTTATTCGCTACGATATAAGCAACTAATTGCTGATTACTGTCAGTTGTCTTTTCGACAATTACAACGCCGGAAGTTACATATTCATTTTTTACTAATTGACTTTCTATCTCACCTAACTCAATTCTATAGCCACGCAATTTAATCTGGTTATCAATTCTACCGATATATTCCAATTTATTTTCTGCGTTATCACGAACCAG
>CBDUHU010000763.1:0-2025 GCA_965366725.1 uncultured Kangiellaceae bacterium | reverse complement strand
AGCTTTGGTGCAGACATATCTGGAAGATGGTAATTTATTTCAAGTTGCTGATTCATTGGAAGTCGAGCAAGAGGTATTTGCAGTCTATTTAAAAGGAGCCGATAGAAGTTTGTCGTTAGGTCCACTCATTAACTTCTTAAAAGCAAGAGATATAAAACCAGATACAACACTAGCGCCTATCGATGAAGAGTTTTAGCAAGAGAATGATATTTCCTTGATAAAGTTTAGAGGTGGATGTAAGAGGCCATATACATAGTTTTGTTATGTGTGAAGTCAAATACTCTAGTTCTGTAAGTTTCGGTGAAGTTTTGATTATAATTTAAACAGTTTTATCCGGGTAAGGAAAATTAGCTACCCCTACCCCATTGCTGAAAAATGTTTTTTCCTCAGCCAAGCCAAACCTGAAGATCTCCATCCAGCTTTAAAGTTTTAGTAATTTGCACGCTACCAATAAACCTCACGCGTGCGCCCTCTGCCACATTAAGTTTGTCGACTCTAAAAATTTTAATGTTTTTCTTTATTAACTGACTAGAAGCAGTCGAATTGGATAATCAATCGATAGACGCTTCATTTTTTATGATATTTCTGTACACTTATTGATACAATAAAATACAATTAGACTGTTAATTAATTTAGAGAACTGACTTTGATGTTGATGGGTGTTTGTTTTAGAGGCTATTGATGACTACAAATAACAAAATTTTGATCGTTGATGATGATATTGAATTGACCGAGTTGCTGACTGAATTCTTAAGTAAAAATGGATTTCAAGTTTTTTCAGAAGCTGGTGGAAAGTTAGCTGCGGAAAGAATTCTTATGGAAAAACCGGCTTTAGTTATTCTGGATGTAATGCTACCGGATATCGATGGTTTGACAATTTGTCGGAATCTGCGGAGTGGATTTAACGGTACTAGCGAAGTTTATCAGGGACCAATCTTAATGTTAACTGCACTAGATGACGATATCGACGAAGTTGCTGGTTTAGAAATCGGTGCAGATGACTATCTGGCTAAACCAATTAGAGCCAGAGTTCTTTTAGCAAGAGTAAGAGCGCTGTTAAGGCGAGATAAAACCAATACTAGCGTTGAGAATGGGGATACTCTGGATGCGAATAAAACTTCTCAGCTGGTATTTAAAGATATTGTAATTGACAAAAGTTCTCGCGGGCTCAAGATCAAAGATAAAGATATCGGTCTTACCGCAGCTGAATTTGAATTAGTTTACCTTTTAGCCAGCCGTGCGGGACATATTTTTAGCAGGGATGAAATTGGCCAGTATTTTAATCAATTGGGTTACGAAAGCAGCAACCGTACTATCGACTTACGAATATCCCGCATTCGTCGTAAGCTTGGCGATGACTCTCTCCAGGCACAAACGATTAAGACGGTTCATGGCAAAGGTTATCTTTTTGTTGCCGGGCACTAGCTTACGGAAAAGCTTATGCTAAAAAGTAAAAGGCTTGTTCCACTAATTGTTCTTATTTGGGTTTTTGTTGCTAATTTTGCACTCGCCCAGCAGATTGATGCTGAATTAAAGTCACTGCAGACGCAATTAGCCAGTGTAAATATCGAGGAAAAAGGCAAGTTACTAACAGAACTGGTTAAAGCAGCGCGTCAAAACCATCCTGACAAAGCAATTATTTATGCGCAACAAGCCTTAGAATATTTTAAACAATACCCTGACGACCTGAAAAAATCGGAAGTTTTAAGCAATATGGCTTGGGCAAAAGCAGCCTTAGGTTTATATGATGACGCAATGGACTTTGCTGAGCAGGCATACATGCTTGCTGACAATGGTGACGATCAACAGGGTATTTATGTTGCGCTTAGTATGCTTGGGATCATTGAATGGCGACGCTCAAATTATGACTCAGCAGTTAAATTTTTTCTCAATGCCATTGAAATAGCCGAACAGCAGGGAAATAAGCGAGGGGTTGCCAATAACCTCAATTATCTGGCTATTATTTATAGCACTCGTGGCGAAAATGAAAAGGCTCTTGAACATTTTTTGCGTTATCTGAAATAT
>CBDUHU010000762.1:0-2029 GCA_965366725.1 uncultured Kangiellaceae bacterium | reverse complement strand
AACCAGTGATCATGATAGGCCCTGGAACAGGCATTGCTCCGTTTCGCTCATTCTTACAACATCGAGAAGAGTTAGATGCAAAAGGTGACAATTGGCTTTTCTTCGGTAATCCACATTTTAATTCTGATTTTCTTTACCAGGTTGAACTCCAGAAATTGTTGAGCAAAGGAGTTTTAACTCGTCTTGATCTGGCCTTGTCAAGGGATCAGGCAACAAAAATTTATGTGCAGGATCGCATACTGGAACAAGCGGGCGAACTTTGGGACTGGATCAATAATAGAAATGCCTACCTGTATGTCTGTGGCGACATGGCACACATGGCTAAAGATGTTCATAGCGCGCTCATCACAATTATTAGTCAGCAGGGCAATCAATCACTTGAAGATGCAGAAATTTATTTAAAAGCACTCAAGAAAGACAAACGTTATCAAAGAGATGTATATTAGTCATGACCATAGAACAGACAAAATATAACCCGACTACCCATACTGAAGTCGAGAAGATAAAGGTAGATAGTAACTATCTTAGAGGAACAATTACTCCGAGTCTGAAAAATGCAGTTACCGGTGCCGTTGCTGATGATGACCTTATGTTGATTAAATTTCATGGGATTTATCAGCAGGATGACCGTGACTTGCGCAACGAAAGGCGTAAACAAAAACTCGAACCTCTCTATTCGTTTATGGTAAGAGCGCGAATTCCTGGTGGAGTAGCGACTGCCAGCCAGTATATTCAGATGGCTAATATTGCCAGCCAATATTCAAGTGGCAGTCTTCGTTTAACTACTCGTCAGGCGTATCAGTGGCATGGTGTGTACAAGCGAAACCTTAAAACTCTGATCGCTGGAATTAACGAAACTATGCTTGATACGATTTCTGCGTGTGGCGACGTGAGTAGAAATGTGATGAGTAATCCATTGCCAGAGACTTCAAAAATACATAGTGAAGTTTTCCAATGGGCGAAAAAAATTAGTGATCACCTGTTGCCAGCAACCAACGCTTATTATGAGATCTGGTTAGATGGCGATAAAGTTGAATCAACAGAAGAACCTGTCTATGGCAATACTTATTTGCCTCGCAAGTTTAAAATTGCGGTCGCTATACCCCCTTATAATGATGTTGATGTGTTTGCTAACGACCTTGGCTTGATCGCGATCATTGAAAATGAGAAATTAATCGGTTATAACGTTGTCGTCGGTGGAGGGATGGGAAGCACTCATGGAGATGATTCTACTTACCCTAGAGTAGGCGACGTAATTGGTTTTTGTCATTTAGAGCAGGTTTTAGACGTTGCTGAGAACGTGGTCAAAGTACAGCGAGACTTTGGTAATAGAGAAGAAAGAAAGCTTGCCAGATTAAAATACACAGTTGATCGTTTAGGTATTGAAGGATTTAAAAGCAAGTTACATGCATACCTGGGCTTTGAGCTTGAAGCACCAAGAGAATTTAAGTTTGTTCATAATGGTGATCGATATGGATGGATACAAGATGAACTGGGCAACTGGCATCTGACTCTTTATATTCATAGCGGTCGTATTATTGATACAGAAGAAAAAAAATTATTTTCCGGATTATTAGAAATTGCGAAAGTTCATCAGGGGGAATTTCGAATTTCGCCCAATCAAAATATGATTATCAGCAATATCAGTCCGGAGAGCAGGCCGCAAATAGAAGCATTGTTAAGGGAATACGCCATTAGTTACGGTAAAACTGAATCACCAGCGAGACTTAACTCTTTGGCTTGCGTTGCTTTTCCGACCTGTTCGTTGGCAATGGCTGAAGCTGAACGTTACCTGCCGGACTTTATCGATAAATTAGAACTTTTACTAACCCAATATTCTCTTAGAGAGCAACCAATTAATATTAGAATGACAGGTTGTCCAAATGGTTGTGCTCGTCCTTTTCTTGGTGAAATAGCAATGATAGGTAAAGCGCCGGGGAAATATAATTTATATCTTGGGGCTAATCACACTGGTAGTCGTCTGAATAAACTTTACCGGGAAAATATTAACGAACAGCAAATTTTAGAA
>CBDUHU010000761.1:0-2030 GCA_965366725.1 uncultured Kangiellaceae bacterium | reverse complement strand
ACTGATACCTGGCAATTTCCAATCAGAAATGACCAGGTCAAAGTCATTACTTTCAAATTGTTGAACACCCAACTCACCGTTTTCTACCCCGGTTACTGAGTAATTTTCACTTTCAAGAATTGCCTGTATCAAGTCTCTTTGTTCATTTTCATCTTCAATTAAGAGAATTTTAGTCTTCTTTTGAGCTTTCAATTAATCACCCTCTGTCATTAATGATGACTGAAACACGACAACCACCATTCGTGTTATTTTTTATTTTAATATCGCCCTGATATTTGTGTTTGATAATTCTATGAGCTAAATATAGACCCATTCCAGCACCATAAGTTTTGTCTGTGTTATGTGGTGAAAATAGGTTTTTAAGGACTTTGTCTGAAAAGCCTTTACCCTGATCTACAATAGAGATTTGATAGTTTGATTCAAACTTGCTGAGTTTTATTGTTACCTCTGAATTATCCGGTGATGCTTCAACGGCATTGGCAACCAGACTTTGCAGCAAGCTTTTTAGTTCAGAGTTAACCGCGAGCAACGTTATTTTTTCGGCCGGAGGTATAAAAATAATACTAACAGCATTGTCGCTAGTGAGTTGTAAATCTTGAACAACCGCGTTGATTATTTCTGTTAGATTTACAGATTTTACTAGCTCATTATCGTCGCTCATTACATCCATTAATGAGCGTACCCATTTATCAATTCTCGCAACCTGATGTTTGGCAGTTGCAGATAGTTGTTGCTGTTGTTGCTGATCGACGCCACTATTAATTTGATCGATTGCCAGGTTCAGGGTATTTAGAGGGTTTCGAATTGTATGGGCTAAACCTCTGGCTATTTCGGCCAGTTCAGCTAAATGTGCTTTGTTTTGAAGTTGCTGGTTTTGTTGTTGCAAGTTTTGAATTTTTGTAGACATTAAATTAAAAGAGTCGAGAGTTGTTTCAATTTCGCTAGTGTGCCATTGGTTATCTTTACTTACCTGTGCACCGAGTTTTCCTTCACCGATTTGTTTTGATGCCAATTGAAGACTTTTTAGTGGAGAAGCTATTTTATGAGTAAAAAGGGCTGCTAAAACGATCCCTAGCAAAAGCAGGATAAGCGTTGAGTAGAGTACTTTGTTGGAAAAGTGTTCCAGTGCTTCATCAATACCGGTACGCGGAATTGGTATCTGGTAATCAGCACCATCTGCATTTAAAATAATAAAATCATCTTTGAGTTCATTATGAAGCTGAATAGTAACGTCTTGTTTAATGCTGGAAATTGCTTTATTGATAGCTTCATCTGGAACCTGCAGAACTGAGCTGGAAAACATGATGCTGCGGAACTCGATCTTTGGCTTTTCAAAAATCAAGGTTTCAGCGGTTGAACGGCTCACTTCAAATGCCGATTCCCCGACCTGTCTTGAAATATCATTGGTAAAGTTGCTAATCGACCACCACTGTAACAACAAAATACTGGTAAGCAGGGTCGTAATGAAAATTAAACTAATGTTTCTGAAAGACATTAATACTCCGAAGTTTGGTTTTTATCAAAGTATACAAGCAGATATAATGCCAATTAAGCAAAATATATAAAACAGTCAATCAAGAATAGCAAGTATCTCTTTTGTTACCGGTTTAACAGATCGACCGACTTTATATAAAAATAACAACCTGGTTGATACTTGATAAAACTTAATCATGGTATTGAATGATCAGCAACAATAGTAGCAAACCTATAATGAAGCCCAAAGTCTCCCATCGAATAATTAAATCTCGAAAGCGCTGTGAAGTTTTGGGATTTGTTTCTGAGTGTTGATGTTTATGGTGAGCTTCGTTTGTGTGCATACACCCATCTGCATGAGGTTTATGGATAACAACATGTAGTAAAGAGCCAGATATTAATGCCTGGATAATAGAAAATAAGGGACTATCATGATAGTCGCCAATTGTCTGATTTAAGGCAAAACCCGCAAAGGTTGATAAGCCCATCATAATAAGGGTGAGTAATGCAAAACGTTCACCAAGTAGTGGCTTTAGCATCCACCAGATAGTCAGGCC
>CBDUHU010000760.1:0-2036 GCA_965366725.1 uncultured Kangiellaceae bacterium | reverse complement strand
AACACCACTGTGTCTTTTTGTACTGATAAAATATGGCAGAATTAATTTCATGATTTTCCTGTAGTTCTAGGATTATTAGCTATACTTAACTCAATTAAAGGAATCAACTGTTAACTATTGACAGTCTATTCACTCTATTACCAACGAGCTGGTAAATATTGATCAGGTAATTGTTATTTACTAAAGCAATTTGTGTGCCGGTAGTGGTTAATTTTATAAAAGGTAGGTATCGAATGGCGAGTATTCTTGATTCAGTCAATCAAAGAACTCAAATGGTTGGCCAGAACAGGCTCGAACTATTGCTATTTAAACTCCGTGGTAAACAGGTTTACGGTATCAATGTTTTTAAAGTCAGAGAAGTTCTTCAGTGCCCTGAATTAACCGAGCTACCTCAAAGAAACCCTGTAATCAGAGGTGTTGCGCATATTCGAGGTATGACTATCTCTGTAATTGATCTGAGTATGGCTGTTGGTGGGCCGTCATTGGGTAATGTCCAGGATAGTTTTGTGGTGATCGCAGAGTACAATCGAAAAGTACAAGGTTTTCTGGTCAAGTCAGTTGAGAGAATTGTTAATATGAACTGGGGCGATATTCATCCTCCACCCAAGGGTTCCGGTAAATCAAGCTACCTTACTGCGGTGACTGATATTGGTGGTGAATTGGTAGAAATAATTGATGTTGAAAAAATTCTTGCTGAAATAACACCAAATACTCAGGTGGTAAGCCAGGAGTTAATCGATGATAACATTGGTAAAGCTCCCAAAGATAAAGTAGTGCTAATTGCAGATGATTCATCCGTTGCACGAGGACAAATTAAGCGTACTATTGAGCAACTCGGCTTTAAAACAAAAATGTGTAAAGACGGGCGGGAAGCACTTGATTTTCTCGAAGCCGTTGTTGCCAAAGATACACCTGTTGAAGAAGAAGTTTTGTTGTTGATTTCTGATATTGAAATGCCGGAAATGGATGGGTATACCCTGACTGCCGAAATTAGAGACAACGACAAGCTAAGACATCTCTGGGTAATGTTACATACTTCGTTAAGTGGTGTATTTAATGAAGCAATGGTACAAAAAGTGGGTGCAAATGATTTTATTCCGAAATTTAATCCGGATGAGTTAGCACAAGCTGTTCAACGCCGTATGGATCTGGAAGATTAAATTAGTCGATGTTCAATGGATATTTCGATAGCTGATTACCAGCGCTTTAAAGATGTACTAGAAAAGCAAAGTGGAATATTGTTAAGCGATAATAAACAATACCTGGTTGCTAGTCGTTTGAGTGGTCTTATCGATGAACAAAACCTGGGGTCTTTTTCCAGCCTTCTTGATCGAATTTCCTCGCCTGGGGGAAGCTTATTATTGAAATTAGTGGTTGATAGAATGACCACAAACGAAACGCTCTGGTTTAGAGACGGTTATCCGTTTGAATATCTCGCCAGGACAATTGTGCCTGAATTACGAAAAAAGAGACGAAATTTCAGGTTCTGGTCTGCTGCCTGCTCTACAGGACAAGAACCTTATTCAATTGCTATAGCATTAGATGAAGTCGGATTACTTAACAATACTGAGATCGTTGCTACTGATCTATCAGAGAGAGTCCTTGCTAAAGCCAGGCAGGGAATTTACCAACAGATAGAATTGAAACGTGGTATGCCGGACATCAAGTTACGAAGATATCTTTCACCTATGAATAATGGTGACTGGCAGTTGAATCGAGTATTGCGTGACAAAGTACGTTTTCAGACACTCAACCTGTTGAGCAACCATTATGGTTTAGGTAAGTTTGATGCAATTTTTTGTCGTAATGTTCTTATTTATTTTTCAAGTGAAAATAAGACAAAAGTGATAAATAGTTTAATTAATAATCTCAACCCCGGCGGATATCTATTCCTTGGGGCTTCAGAGGCGCTCACCAGAGACTCAATACCATTAAAAATGCTACGTTGTAATCCTGGTCTGGTTTATCAGAAAGCCTGAAATTTCGGATAAATTTGATAATAACTTAACCACAGATTGACAGGTTTATATTCCCCC
>CBDUHU010000759.1:0-2049 GCA_965366725.1 uncultured Kangiellaceae bacterium | reverse complement strand
TTGAGTTTACCGTCATGTCAGTCGGTGCAAGCGAGCATACTGCATTAATTCCAAACTTAAATGGTCTACTTGCAGCAGCATTCATTTCATAGGTTCTGATCACCGCTTCACCACCTCTTGAATGGCCTAGAATACCAACATTGTTAAAGTCCAGTTTATTATAGAATATCGAAGTGCTCTTCAGAGAGTCCTGACGAACTGCTTCAAGAGCATCTAATAACATCTGAGCGCGCATTTCTACCATTGATCTGAAGATATTTGCCAGGTTTGTTTCCAGGCTAATCGTTACAACTTTTCGTGAAGGATCGGAAAGATGTTTTTGCAGATACTCATAACCTTTATGATCATCATCGACAGTTGATGAAAAGGACCCTATTGGATAATTGGTTGTGCCGACACTTTTCGTTCTACCAGTTGGAGTTAGCCCGCCAATTGCCCAACCTCGGGACATCCCATGAATCATTATCACAACCGGGTATTTTTCGCCTTCGGCAAGCGCAGCCAACTCTGTCTTTTTCTTCGGATTCGCTGGATAGCTGATGCTCATTCTTCCTCTCACCTGAAACTTGCTGCTATCACTCGGTGAGACTCTTAGTGATGAATTGTCCATACCAGCTTGAACTGTATCAATGAAAAAACCGCGTGAATTAAACTGCATAAACCGGTTAGTCGCGCTACTAATATTTCTCGAATTAAACACGACTTTAAACTTTTTAGTTGAGTCGATCGTATCACTTAAAATTGGGCTATCTAGCCAGAATTCCTTTTGTATTACCTGGGGTGTTGAACCTGCTCCAACTGTTAAGTCGCTCTGTGAAGTTGTATTAAATGACACTGTTTCAGTACCATCGCCAGCGGTCTTTGAAATTGTTGCCGAACCATTGGGAGACGTTGCAGCTTTGTCGAGTGCTTTTTTCACTTCGGGCATTGTCGTTACTGCCACTGGTACTTTTGGATCTTCGGCTAAAGATCTTAAGATTGCGTCCCGCGCAGCCTGACTTGCCTGAGTGGGTGTTAAATTTCCAGAATCTTTGGCTTTTTGAACCTGCGCAAGAGTACGATCAAGGTTTCTGGAGGCATCCCTTGCAATTGCTAACTTAAATGCCTCACCTGCAAAGCTTTGACTCGCCCCCATTGCGGTTGTCAGCGATGCCATTGCATTTTTCTGGTTAAGGGTTAACCCTGTTAGATCTTTAAAAACGTCTTTACCCAATAGTTCCAGTGATGCGGCCATTCCAGTCGGATTAGGTGCATCAGGTAATTGTTGCATTTGCACAATTGGTGCGGGTAATCCTGTGGGCGACAGACTGGCGGGGTTAGCTCGACGACTAGCAGTAGAAACTTCACCAATCGGTGGTGGCGAATCAGGACATGGAGATTCGCTCCAACGCCAAAATAAATCTTCTTCAATCTCTTCACAAGAATTACATTGTCCTTTCATTGCCTCGGCAAAAACACCATTGGTAGGCACGCTAAGTCGTCGTGGCGGACTCGGTGCAACATCATAAAGATGTTCCAATAAATTTTCGTCTTCTTCTTTTTTAATCGCTTTTCTGATAACGGGATCAAGTTGAAACCCTGCCGACACAGGCATTATTAGTGAGTTACCAATAATTCCCAATAATCGATTCTCAACAACTGAAGCGACCGAGCGACCATTTGAATTTGGCGCTTCAAATCCATCAAGTAACATAAAACGACGATCGGCATCCATTTGCCACCAGATTGTGCGATGATAATACTCTAGATTGTCATTTAAATGGCGTAATAGCCGACTGCGTCTTTCTCGATCATCTTTTAGTTTGTTTCTTTCTTCTATCCAGGCTAAATCACTGGTACTTAAATAAGCAGGATCTCCAGCCAGTAAATCATCAAGTACTCGACCACTATTAAACAGGCGGTAACGAAGTCGTTCGGTTTTATAATTTATACGTGCTCTTTCAACTATGATTTTTGAATAATCAGGTAGTTGAAAATCCGTTCTGATTTCTACTCCAACAATATCCCGGCGAGTTAAGCGTGGACCATTACCACTATCATTTAATTCGA
>CBDUHU010000758.1:0-2051 GCA_965366725.1 uncultured Kangiellaceae bacterium | reverse complement strand
ACAGTTACCATGGCAATATTGCTAACTAAGTGGGAACATGAAAGGCTTGAGTTTGAGTTTAAAGAAGCGGCCAGTGAAACTATTGACAGAATTCATGCTGGTATTATTAACTATCTGGATGCAGTAACCGCGGTTGAACGTTTTATTACAAGTTCACCACAAATATCCAGACAACAATTTAACACTTTTGTAGAAAAAATGATTACAGAGAAGCCAGGACTACATGGGTTAAGTTGGAATCCTCTGATTACCCAGCAAGAACGTGCTGATTTTGAGAAAGACATTCGCTCTAAGGGGTTCACTAATTTTAAAATAACTCAACGTAATAAAAACGGAGAATTAATTAAAGCTCCTCCTAAAAAACAATATGTTGTTGTCAATTTTATTGAGCCTATGTCCAAAAACCAAAAAGCTTTTGGCTTTGATGTTAGTTCTAACTTGAAACGTCTTGATGCAATGAATAAGGCGAGAGATACCGGTAGACCAGTTGCCACAGAAAAAATAACGCTCGTTCAGGAAAATGCCAAACAAGCTGGCTTTTTACTATTTTATCCGGTTTATGATATGCCAAGTTCTTCTATCAGTGAAAGGATTAATAACTTAAGAGGATTCGCAGTTGGAATTTTTCGTGTTGGTGAAATTATTGATAGAGTCTTATCTACACAAAATAAAAGTGCGATTGACATTGGCATCTATGATAAAATAAGTCCTTCTGTCAACCAAGCATTATACGGCCCGGAGTCTTCAGAATACTTTAATCATTCAATATTTAAAACAACCAACGACTTCACTATTGGAGAGCGCCACTGGAAAGTATACCTGGGCTCTTCCAAGCTTTACCTGAATCGGTTTAGTCAATGGCAAACTGGGGTATTATTACTTACTGGACTTACATTTATTATTATTTCAGGTACCTTTATATTGGCAATGACAGGCCGTTCTTACCGCTTAGATAAACAAGTAAAACAAAGAACAGAACAAATTGAAAAACAACAAATAAAATTAATTTTAACTAATGAAACCCTTCAGAAAATCATCAAAGAACTAGAACTCTCTAACCACGAACTTGATCAGTATGCATTTGTCGCATCTCATGATTTAAAATCTCCTCTACAGTCGATTTTTCAACTTGCAAGCTGGATCGAGGAAGACTGTAATGATCTTCTTCCGACTGACTCTCAACGACATTTATCACTTCTCAAAGAACGAATAAAGAGAATGGAGAAACTACTCGCAGACTTACTCGTATTTTCTCAGATAAGTCGTGATGATTATAAAGTTGAATCAGTTAATATAGAGCAGTTGGTAAGAAGAGCTTACACTTTTAATTCAATTCCAGAAGCATTTGAATTGATAACTGAACATTGTAACATCCAGCTATTAGCAGCCCGAATCCCGTTAGAATTGGCATTGAGAAACTTACTTAATAATGCGGTAAAGCATCATGACAAAGAATTCGGAACAATTACCGTTAGTTACTTTACTGAGTTTGATGAACATATACTAACGGTTGCTGATAATGGACCGGGAATATCTCCCAGATTACAACAAACTTCACTAAAAATGTTTCATACATTAAAGTCCAGAGATGAAGTTGAAGGTAGCGGATTAGGCTTATCAATTGTCAAGAAATCATTAGAAAGACTAGGAGGAAGGGTCGAGATTCACTCTGATGGTCAACGAGGTACAAAGATAACTCTAATCTGGCCAATTAGAGTGCGCGAGGTGAAGTAATGAATAAAGTTCAATCTAACGACAGTTTAAATATACTCATTGTTGATGATGATATTGTTGATCGTGAGATGATAAAACGTCATTTAGAAAAGTCAGATTTATCTTTTAATATTACAGAATGCAGTAGTGTCGACGAAGGACTTGCGATCTTTGATAATAATAAGATTGATATTGTATTACTAGACTATCGGATGCCACAAAGAGATGGAATTGAGATGATTCTTGAGCTAAAGACACACATGCGATCTTATGGCTCCGCTATTGTAATGATGAGTTCAGCCGAAGACGAAAAACTAGCTACGGACTGCCTGGAAGCT
>CBDUHU010000757.1:0-2053 GCA_965366725.1 uncultured Kangiellaceae bacterium | reverse complement strand
TTGAATTACCCAGTATTCGTTCACTTAGTATCAAAATTGGTTCAATCGAAAAACAACAGCATACAGGTTCTATTTGTTTATTTGAAAGAAAAACTGACGACCTGCCGATGTCGTTTGCTCAAAAGCGTTTATGGTTTATTGAACAACTTGCACCAGGCAACTGTGAATATAATATGCCTATGGTGATTAATATCGAAGGAGTCTTTAATCTTTCTTGTGCTGAATTAGCGATAAGAAAAATTATTGAGAGACATGAATCTCTGCGAACAGTTTTCGTTCAGGAAAATGGTTTACCGATCCAGCGATTAAATCGAACAACGGAATTTAAATTTAACCAATATGAAGTGACCGATGCATCTTGTCAGCAACAGTCGGTAGCAGAACTGATTAAACAGAACAATAAGTCATTTGATATCAGTAATGATATTCTGTTACGCGCAGCCTATATTAAGTTACCGCAACAAGGGGAAATACAGCCGGGAATATTAATGTTCAATATGCATCATATTATATCTGATGGTTGGTCTCTGGGAATTCTTATGAGAGAGTTTTCTCATTATTATCAAACTCTGTTGTCTGGGATAGAGAAACCACTTAAACCACTAGAAATTCAGTATGCTGACTTTGCTAGCTGGCAAAAGAGTAGATTGTCCGGCGATATTTTAAATGAACAACTAACCTATTGGAAAAAACAATTAGAAGATTTACCTGTCGTACATAGCCTGGCATTAGACGGAGTTCGAGAAAGTAATAAGTTACCTGAAAGTGAGTTAATAACCGGTGGACTTGATCCAGAGTTAAGCAAACAATTACAACATTTTGCTGATGCTAATGGAGTGACTTTATTTATGTTACTCCACGCAGCAATAAGTCTGGTTCTTTCCAAAAATAGTCATAGTAATGATATTGTAATGGGAACTGTGGTTGCAAATAGAACACAGGTTGAAGTTGAACCTCTCATTGGTTTTTTCGTTAACACACTGGTATTAAGAGTTAATACCGAGCAACAGGATTTTAAGGGATATCTTGAGCATGTCAAACAAGTTAATATTGGCGCCCAGAAGAATCAAGAGTTGCCTTTCGAGTTATTAGTCGAGCATTGTCAGGTTGCCAGAAACCTTGAGCATTCTCCGTTATTTCAAATAATGTTCAGTATGAATACCAATGAAGAATTTGATTTTGAAATTCCAGGTGTCAGCATTAAAAAATCTGAATATGCGCAACATAACGCTAAGTTTGATTTAGATATTAACATCATTAATACAAAAGAAGGATTAGAGTTCGCATGGGTTTACAATGGAAATCTGTTTGATGGATATAGAATAGAGCAATTAAATAGTCACTTTGAAAATCTACTCTCAAGCATTCTGAAAACAGAGCAACCTGAATTCAGTCACTTATCAATTCTAACTAAACAGGAAATTAAACACTTAACGAGTGAAATCAAATTAGATAAGCAGAATTGTCAGGAAAATAGATTTATTCATCAGTTTTTTGAAGAGTACGCGCAGAATAATCCTGACCAAATTGTTTTAGAATATGGTGAAGAACTAATTACCTATAAGCTCCTGAATCATCGTGCGAACCGGTTAGCGAGGCACTTAGCGAGTCTTGGTGTTGAAAATAATATGTTGGTTGGATTATTTATGAAGCCTTCAATCGAAATGATTGTTGGTCTGCTAGCTATATTAAAATCAGGTGGCTGCTATTTACCGTTGGACCCGGAATATCCAGAGCAGCGGATAAAATACATGCTTGATGATAGCAAAATTAATTTGCTATTAACTACAAAAGAACATTCTAACAACCTGATTGAATCCAGTGAACGCAACATTATTGAACTCGATTCCAACTCACTCCGAGAAACAGTTCAAACTTATAGCTGTGAAAATCTTTGCACTCAAACAAACAGCAAAGACAATAGAGCTTACCTGATTTATACCTCAGGTTCGACCGGTCAACCAAAAGGGGTAATCATTACTCAGCATAATTGGGTATCCTATCTTGACTCAATTAAAAGGGCTTATACGCCAGAACCTGATGCCAGAGTATT
>CBDUHU010000756.1:0-2053 GCA_965366725.1 uncultured Kangiellaceae bacterium | reverse complement strand
CTTTCTCTAAATATAATGAAGTTGGAAAATGGCGAAGCGGAGATAAGTTTGATGGTACTTTGATGGATGTTGAGAAAAATAAAATATTAATTGATGGTCTAGCAATGCCACACTCTCCTCGTTGGTATAAAGATAGAGTTTATTTCTGCAACTCTGGCTATGGAAAAATATGCGACTACCACCCTGTGACTGAACAGCTTCAAACGATTGCTGAAGTACCAGGGTTTACCCGTGGGATGGACTTTTATGGACCTTTAATGTTTGTTGGGCTTTCCAAGGTTAGAGAAGCTGATGTTACCCGCCCGGCACCTTTATCGAAAAAATACGATCAAACTTATTCCGGGATCTGGTTGTTTGATCTTGATGATCGAGATGATGATGGTCAATTAAAAGAAGTAGGACATATCAAGTTTACTGGTAATGTTGATCAGATTTACGACGTGGCTGTTATTCCCGATTGTAGTTTTCCAGAATTAATAGAACCAAACCACCCTCGAATGAGGAACCATTTTTGTCATCCTGAAATTGCCTAGCATTTTCAGTTTAGTAATACCTTGATTAATTAATTTTGATTAGTCAATTTTGTTAAGAATATGTTTTCATTGTCGAAAGACTTGTTGGTTTACGGAGCGTTAAATAATGAAGGTGAAAAGAATATCATTTAGCCAAAATAGAGTGGGTAGGGCTGTCAAAGCCGGATTACCTTTTCTAGCGATGATGGGAGGCGGTGCGGTTGCTTCTTCCAGAAACCACAGTGCTTCTGTTAGCGCCAGGCGGATTAAAACAGAATCTGTTGTTGTGGTGACAGACAAGAGCGATAAAATAACCGATGTAAACCAGCTCGAATTAGTAGCGCCCGACAGTAAACCTGGTATTTCTTCGGTTACCTCCTCAGGCAAACAGCGTTCAGTTTTTGCTGCGTTCACTCGCAGTAAGACCAAAAGAACCCGGCCAGCCAGGTTATCGGTTAATAAAGACGTTTTAGGTTTTTTAAAAGATAACGGTTTGTTACAGACCGGTTCTACTAAAAAAGCACAGCTTTCGGGGGATACAAATGGTAGAAAGAAATTTGCCCATGTCTGGACTTTTACAACTACCGGAACAGAAGTCTGTGCTGCGCCTGGACATAAGAGCTGGTTTTATTCCAGTTTTCTTGGCTCGCTAAATTGTGGACTACAGAATGCTGCTGGAACAAACACGGTATCTGTAACAACCCTGGCTGCCTGTCAGGCACAGCATGCCTCTTGTGCCGGTGGTGGTGGCCATTCACCAAATAGCGCACCAGAGTTTGATGATGCGGATGATAATATTTCGATAACTTTGAACGAAGATGCTGGTGCAACAACCATTACTGATGGTGGCAATGGACTTGGGGTTACTGACGCAGATGTAGGAGATACGCTCACCTGGTCTCAAGGTGCAGGCGCGCCATTAAAAGGCACCACTAACTTTGTTGGTACCGCGACCGCGACCGGGGGAGCAGGTAATTTACCAACTATTTACACCTATACACCGACAGCTAATGCCAACGGTAGTGATAGTTTTAATGTTGATGTGAGCGATGGCAATGGTGGTTCAGATACGATTACTGTCAGTGTGACGATTAATGATATTGCCGATATCAGTTCTGATGGTGTTCCAGCAAATAATACTTATGGCGCGAGTAGTAACCTTGATTTTACAGTGACATTTGATGAGTCAGTTACTGTTTCCGGGACTCCAAGAATTGCCTTAAATATTGGTGGTTCCAGTAAGTTTGCCACGTTTTTAACCGGAAGTACCAACGCAACCTCCGGTACAACTTTGACATTCCGTTATAGTGTCGAAACAGGTCTGATTGATAGCGATGGTATTATTGCCACCAGTAGTATTGACTTAAACGCTGGGACTATTACAGATACAGATGGTGATGGTTCTGGCGCTGACCTGAGCAATTTGAGTTTTGCTGCGACAACAGGTGTGTTGGTTGATTCTTCACCACCAACAATTAGTGCAGTTTCAATTGCTAACAGTGCTCACAAAGTTGGGGACGTGGTTACCGCGACCATTACAG
>CBDUHU010000755.1:0-2056 GCA_965366725.1 uncultured Kangiellaceae bacterium | reverse complement strand
GAAAGACAAAAACTATTGTGAAGTTAAGTCTGAAATAAAACGGAGTTGAAACCAAAAAAACTGGCAGTAGGAAATAGAAGTGTATAATCAACAAAGTTACTCCTTGAGTAACAGTTGAGTGGAGTTCTATCCTCGAATGAATGCAATAACTCATCATGCGTTTTCAATAAGACTACCAGTGACTATAAAAGATAGGGACATATATGGACGACTCCCTGATGTCAAGATAAAGTAATCCCTCATGATGGAGGGTGCGGTCATAATTTTGGACCGATTTATGTTACATAACCCGAACTTAATCGAAATTCTAAAGGGCTTCTAGAGCCCAATGACATCTTAATACGTTTCTGATTATACCACCGAATATATTTATCTATTTCTGTCATTAATTCTTCTACTGTAGCTTTACTCCAATCTCTTGGATAAAAAAACTCAGTCTTAAGTCGACCGAAAAAGCCTTCACAGGCCGCATTATCAGGCGAACAACCTCTACGTGACATAGAATGCGTTAATTGAGCATCACGCATTCTATTAATCCAGCCAGGCCACCGATAATGTGCTCCTCTATCCGAATGAACTACAGGTTGTTCTTCAGAATGAAGAGAGCTGATAGCCTCATCTAACATGTCGTTTACGAGCTGTGCGGTGGGGCGTGTTCCAACTGACAACTAGCCCGTCAAAACAGTCAACTATTGGCGATAAATATACTTTTCCCGCCGGAATACGAAATTCAGAGATGTCAGTCAACCATTTCATATTTGGGGCCTCTGCCTGAAAATTACGATCAATTATGTTCTCTGCAGGAGGGCTAATTTCACCATAATAGGAGTTATAGCGGCGACACTTGCAGCTACAATGAGCTACCAGTTTTTCCTCCTTCATAAGTCGCCTTATGACCTTCTCTGCAAGACGTTTCCCGGATTTATGTAATTCCCCCTGAATACGACGATAACCATAGCATTGCCAGTTTGCATCAAAGATTTCTTTTATACGTATTCTACTCTCTGCATATTTATCTGGTAGCCTCATACACGCTTTGTGGTAAAAGTAAGAGCTTTTGGGCAAGCCTACAGCATTAAGTAGCTCTTTAAGGCTGTAGGTATCGAGCGAAGAAGGGGACACCCTAAAAATTTAATAGCGAAAACAAAGAGGGAAAAATCCGTTTTAAACATATAAGTCAGTGCTGGGGTTGAAAGCTCAACCAGTTATTTTGAGTTTGATAAGCTGGGTGGCGCAGCGGATAAATGTCTGGGCGCGCCTTCAAGGGAATATGTAGGCACCGGGACAGGTTTTGATAAAAGCTATCACTATAATGGAAGTAAGGGGACAGCCAAAAAATTATTGATCTAAGAACATCATTAAAGGGACATCCATTCTAAATATTTAAGTCAGCAACGACTTCTATTTTGATAAACCGAATAATGCGACTGATAAATGTGCTGGCTTGCCCGATTATGAGAAAGGTGGCAGCGTGTTCAAACATACTTATCAATATAACAATCGCTGCCTGGTTTACCTTGGTTATGGATGTCCCGTTTTTTTTTAGTTATTTGTAAATCAAGTAATGATGTGAAAATGCTGGAGTCTACTGCGGTTAGATTTACCAATCAAATTAGATCAACAGGTAATAGTAAGTATATAAGAGTAACATACAATGGTCGAGAGGTAGATAGTTATGAAAAAGCTGCAGCAAGAGCTAAGTAAAATACTAGTAGTAGCCATATTTTTACTAGTTGGGTTTGCTTTTTTTATATCCAAAAATGAAGAGCTGTACCTAAAATTACATAGTAAATTATTTCCTTCAGAAATGGAAATTGAACTTTGTAAAAGTAACTTGTTAACTGAACACCTCAACGTAAAAGAGGCAATATCAAAAATCACTTATAGTGCTAGTGAGATAAAAAATTATTTAGCCTATAAAGGAGTGTCACAATATGGGATAGAGTATTTGTTATTGTTAAATTCTGCAACTGACTCAACTGTTTTAACCTATCAGTCGTTAGATTCGGCTCAAATTACAATGATATCAAGGAATAAAGGACAGGAGCTTTATAAT
>CBDUHU010000754.1:0-2061 GCA_965366725.1 uncultured Kangiellaceae bacterium | reverse complement strand
TTAAAATATGAATTGCAGACAGTGCCAGGTGTTTCAGAAGTTACCGCTTTAGGCGGCATGGTAAAACAATATCAGGTGAGAGTTGACCCTGATAAATTACGTGCTTTTGACATTCCACTGTCCCATATTCAAATGGCAATAAAAAGAGGTAATCAGGAGATCGGAGCCTCGGTTGTTGAAATGGCGGAAGCAGAGTATATGGTGCGCGCCACAGGCTATTTAAAAAGTGAAGCTGACCTTGGGAATATTCCTTTAGGTGTAAATCAAAACGGTACGCCATTACTACTCAAAGATATTGCCGATATCGGGGTAGGGCCACAAATGCGCCGAGGTATTGCTGAACTTAATGGTGAAGGTGAAACCGTGGGTGGTATTGTGGTGATGCGTTTTGGCGAAAATGCACAAAATGTTATTAACGGGGTTAAACAAAAACTAGAACAACTAAAGAAAGGTTTACCTCAAGGCGTCGAAGTTATACCGGTTTATGATCGCAGTGCACTTATTGAAAGAGCAGTAGAGAACCTCTGGATTAAACTATTAGAAGAGTTTGCTGTAGTTGCGCTGGTCTGTGTTTTATTTCTATTCCATGTTCGTTCATCCCTGGTAGCTATTGTTAGTCTACCTGTCGGTATATTGACTGCATTTATTGTGATGTACTGGCAAGGGTTGAATGCCAACATTATGTCTTTGGGCGGCATCGCTATTGCTATCGGCGCGATGATTGATGGTGCTATTGTGATGATTGAAAATATGCATAAGCATATGGAAAAAACACCACTGACCAAAGAAAACCGCTGGAAAATTGTTGCTGAATCGGCCAGTGAAGTAGGGCCCGCATTATTTTTTAGTTTACTAATCATTACGGTCAGCTTTGTGCCTGTTTTTACTCTGGAAGCCCAGGAAGGCCGAATGTTTTCACCGTTAGCCTTTACTAAAACCTACGCAATGGCTGCATCAGCAGCTTTGGCAATTACTCTGGTTCCTGTATTAATGGGCTATTTCATCCGGGGAAAAGTTTTAGCAGAGCACAAGAACCCAATCAATCGGTTATTAACCTCTGCCTACGTGCCTGTTCTTAAGAACGTTTTAAAATTTCCTAAAACCACTTTACTGCTCGCATTAGTCGTAATGGGAGTTGGCTTCTGGCCGCTGAACAAAATTGGTAGCGAATTTATTCCGCCATTAGATGAAGGTGACTTAATGTATATGCCAACAACATACCCCGGAATTTCAATTGGTAAGGCCAGAGAGCTTTTGCAGCAAACCGATAAACTGATCAAAAGTGTACCGGAAGTAAAAACGGTCTTTGGTAAGGTAGGAAGAGCCGAGACAGCAACTGATCCTGCGCCGCTGACTATGATTGAATCCTTTATTCAATTAAAAGATCAAAGCGAGTGGCGTGATGGCATGACTACAGAAAAACTTAAAAAAGAGTTGGACGCTTTAGTCAAACTGCCGGGCGTAACTAATGCCTGGGTAATGCCAATTAAGACCCGCATCGATATGTTGGCAACAGGAATTAAAACGCCGGTCGGAATTAAAATCTCCGGCCCCAGATTAGCCGAAATAGAAGCCATTGGCAAACAGTTGGAAACGATTTTAAAAGATGTACCAGGTACGGCTTCAGTTTACTCGGAGCGTGTTGCTGGTGGACGTTATATTAAGGTTGATATTAAACGAGAAAAAGCCGCTCGCTATGGTCTTAATATTGCTGATGTCCAGCAGGTTGTTGCAACCGCGATTGGTGGAATGAATGTTACTAAAACTGTTGAAGGGCTGGAACGATACCCGGTAAATATTCGTTATCCGCAAGACTATCGTAGTTCACCAGAACAATTATCGTTGCTGCCAATTGTAACTCCGTCAGGACAAAGAATTGCACTGAGTGATGTGGCAAATGTTTTTATTGAAGACGGCCCACCAGGGATAAAAAGTGAAAATGCACGCTTAAATGGTTGGTCATTTATTGATATTGAGGGGGTTGATATTGGGTCTTATGTGGTTGAAGCACAAAAAGTTGTTAATGAAAAGTTAGTTTTACCAGCTGGTTATTCTATTGGT
>CBDUHU010000753.1:0-2062 GCA_965366725.1 uncultured Kangiellaceae bacterium | reverse complement strand
CACTAAAAGATTATCTTGATGATTATACAGGATTGTTTGAGTTACAGCGTGCGCTGGTTGATTCAACTTTATCACAGAAAGAAGACGCTGAAGAAATTGCTAGCCAAATCAAACAATACCAAAAACAGATCCAACTTGACGATATAAACGAAGAGATTGACGATATTCTATCTAGTACGTTAGAAGGGACCAGTCGGGTTAGTAAAATCGTTAGTGAGTTGAAAGATTTTGCTTATCAGGGAAATGATGAATATGTAAGTTATGACATTAATCGTATTATTGATAATGCACTATCGATAGCAATGAATAACATGAAATATAAAGTAAAGGTAATTACCAACTATAGTAGTCTCCCACCCATTAAATGCCAGATAGACAAACTTGGTCAGGTTTTCCTTAATCTACTGGTTAATGCTGCTCAAGCGATTGAAGAACAGGGCGAAATCACCATTGGAACTTATAGTAACGAAAAGAATGTGCTGGTAAAAATTTCAGATAGCGGGGTTGGAATGTCTGAGGAAGTGCGCGAAAAGATCTTCGATCCTTTTTTTACTACTAAAGAGGTGGGTGTTGGGACTGGACTTGGCCTTCATATTTCTTACAATATCATTGACAACCATGGAGGCACCATTGAAGTTAAATCAAAGGTCAATGAGGGAACCAGTATTACTGTTAGTTTACCTATTGGAACTGCTTCTGAATAGATTACTTATAGCGTCTATCAACTAAAAAAGTATTATCCAACAAAAAGCGAGGCTAATCGATGTGTTTAGACTGACAAAGTTTTCTCTAACAAAAAATTACTATTGAAAAGGCTATTGATTTTATCCAGCAGGATAAAGATAGGAAAAATTTCTGATATGATAGTCACTAAATGTTTATTAAATGAGGGAGAAGATAATGCAGGAATCTAGTGGATTCTGGAGTGGGATTAATCAAGTTATCTGGAATGTAAAGCATGCAGAGGGGGGCGAAGTCGAAAAAAATTCAAAGATGAAGATTTCTGTTAAGGACGGGGAAGTTGTCTCAATTGTATTTTTAAATATTACAAAAGCTGCGTTGAATTTGCGACTCAAGCCAGACACTAAAGCAGAAGTATGCAACCCATCACCCAGTTTAAGTATTCTTAAGTTTTATTTTGAACATTCTCATGGAGAGCAGTCAAATGACTTTATCACTTTTCACTTTATTGAAATGAATGGTACGGTAGTTTTTTCATATTATGAAGGCGAAGCTTGTGCAACTCCGTTTCATATAGGAACTGGCGGTGGTGGACGGGATTGACCGCACTTAATACTATCTTAAATAGGATACCAGACCAATTATTAACAATGGACTTAGTTTTAGCTTGTAGTAAAATTAACAGTAATTTGCTGTATCTCACTTTAAAAACTATGCGGATATAATTAATGCTAGATCTTTTTAACAGAAATAAAGTGCTGCTTGATGAAGATATAATCGAGTGGATTTTCAATACTTATACCTGGGCTTTTAACCAGTTCGATAGAAAGGTCTTTGTTGAGGAGACTATTCTGGTTGTTCCAGATAACAAACATTTTCCTGGCAAGGAAACAACCGAACAAGGCATGGCTAATTTAATATTTTCCCAGGTGAAGCAGTATGCAGGTATGGCACATTGGCCAACCAGGCTATATAACCTTGCTGATCAGTCTAATCAGGCACCTATTCAGCGACCAATTCAGGTCAGTGGCACACTTAGAGGAAAGCAAGCAGTAGCAAGCTTTTTACCGCTCGAGGTCCCACAGGCCTCAATGCCTCAAAGTACTATGCCTCAAAGTACTATGCCGCAAAGTTCAATGCCCAATGATATTGCTATACTCAATGAAGGACAAAATTCAACAGCTGAAAGTTATATCGTTTTTTCTTATCATACTCAGCAACTTAAGAATCCTGCAGGGTTGATAGCTCATCTGGCTCACGGTTTATCAAGCCAGCTTGTTAGCGTGGCAACTACCCCGGTACCGGGTGGACAAGATTATCTGCCGATGGCGGGAGAGTTAATTGGTGTATTTATGGGTTTCGGCTTAATGTTTGCTAATAG
>CBDUHU010000752.1:0-2069 GCA_965366725.1 uncultured Kangiellaceae bacterium | reverse complement strand
CGATCTTCTGCGGCCTTAATCAAACGGCGATTTTTTCTATCTAGTGCTAACAGAAGCTCTTCCTGTGCATTAACCAATGCTGGTGAATAAATTTCATAGAGCGGTTGGTTCTTCTCAACTGGATCACCTGCGGCCTTAACATGAAGTTTTTCAATCCAGCCTTCTACTCGTGGATGAATATGAACCAACTGATCTTCATCATATTGAACGTAACCAACTGTTGAAATTTGAGATTGCAAAGAGCCAAGAGTGGCTATTGCTGTTCGGACACCCAGGTTGTTAACTACTTCTGAGGATATTTTTATGGTACCAGGGCCAGTATCTGAGCCAGAGCTACCGTCTTCATAAAAAGGGACCAGATCCATTCCCATCGGAGATTTTCCGGGCTTATCTCGACGATAATTAGCGTCCATAGGAGCAACCCAATAAAGCGGCTTTTTTTGTGCCGACTCGCTAGCCGGTTCTAAAGAAGAAGAGCCACCTAAATAAGTGATTGCAGTATAAGTGACTGCAGAGCCAAAAATAACGGCTGCTAGCAGAGACACAAAGCTTATTTTGTTTATTTGATTAGGCATTGGTTTTCTCCAAAACTGGGCGTTCTGAACCCAATATTACATTTGACTCTGAAATAATTTGATCAGCCTTATTCATAAAAAAGTAATTTAACTGGATAATACTTTTTTGCCTCTCAACATTAATGCTTAAAGCGTCAATTAGAGCATTCAGTTGGGCAATTCGTGAACGCACAACTTCTGCAAAGTCACCATCATCATTGGTATAGGCAGTTAAAGAAGCTTCAGCTTGATCGTGCATTTGTGGTAATAACCGATCACGATAAAGTACTTGTCGTTCATTTAACCGAACTAACTGAGAGCGGTTGGTTTCAAATTGTGAAATTAATTTTCGGATTAAAAGCCATTTTTCTGTTTTAACCGCCGAAGTTTTTGAAATAGCCGATTGAACCTGTTTATCCTGTCTATTTGTTGTAAGAAGTGGAATATCAAAACTCACGCCAATAGAAAATAAATCGGAGCGATCTACTCCATCAGGTGTATCATTTCTAATTCCATATCCTGCACTTACACCCCATTCAGGCTTGTATTTCTGTTTAGCTAAATCAATGCCACTTTGAGCGGCCTTAATTTTTTGCTCCAACGCTTTAACCGCAGGGTGCTTTAAAAACAACTTATATAACCTCTGGGGAGGGATCTCTGTTTGAGAGGTAAAGTAGGTATTGTTAAGCATATAAATTTCAGGTAGCTGGTTAATCAAAATAAAACCTGCCCCAGAAGTTGATAAACCTGAGCTTTGAGTGGAATAATCTCCGCCTGAATAGTCACTTAACCACTGGTTAAGCTTTTGTTTCGATATTTCCATTTTTTGTCTCAACATAGTTAAACGGTCATCAAGCCGTGTTAACTCTAGTTGGGCCCGGACAATATCCTGTTGTCTGGTTTTGCCTATTGCCGATGAATAACTCGCTTGAGCAACATCAGCCAGCTGTTCAAATAAGGAACGATTTTTTTCAATTAGTGCAATGCTCTCCTGTGCTTTATAAGCATCCAACCAGAGCTTTGCTGCGACTACAGACACCTGTGCCCTTCTGTCTTCACGCTGAAAAGGAAATTGACTTCCAACTAAAGCCAGTTGTTTTTTTCGGAGTGCTAAGGTGTCTCCTCGAGGAAACATTTGAGAAACACCAACTTTAAAGTTAGTCATACCTTCTTGTGAAAAATCAAAACTATCGGCAGCAATGTTGGCAAGCCCTAATGAAACTTTGGGATTGGGTAATGTATCAGCTGCAATGCTTAACGCATCGATAGAATCTTGTTTATGTTGGTTGCCTGTTAACCAGGGATCGTTTGCTTGTGCGAGCATAACGGCTCGTTTAAGTGATAATGTCAAGTTTGCATCATCAGTTGAATTGACCATAGCTGAATTAACAATGAGAGTTAGCGGTACAAATACCAAACTCCACTTTCTAATATCGATCATATTTGTTCCTCACCAGAATTCACTGTCAGGTAGACTTCAATTGATTGGTTTTTCGTCATGGTATTTTGTCTTGG
>CBDUHU010000751.1:0-2079 GCA_965366725.1 uncultured Kangiellaceae bacterium | reverse complement strand
AAACCTTCAGAAATGCTTCGGTATGCAGTTGATAATCCCAGGGAGAACGAATCATCACCAGATCATAGTGATTCCAATCAACATCGGCTCTCCATGAAAGAACCTGGCAATCCCAGCCGGCAGCTTTAAGAGGTTGTTCTAGTAGATAATCATAAACCTCATAACCAGTAGTGTCATCCATCGATAAAATAACGCAATTTTTCATAAGGTTCCTACCTGATTGGAAACTCAGTTATTAACTAAAAGTTTTCATTTTAGAGCCCAGATAATGAAGCTGAATAACTAAAAACCACTTGATTAAAAAAGCCGGGCTAATCACTTAGTCCGGCTTACGTTGAGTATCTTTGTTACCCGACCCATAGGCGGGCATTTCTAAACATTCTCGTCCATGGTCCATCTTCTCCCCATCCGGCAGGTGCATAAGAATTTTGTACACTTCTTGCCACTCTTTCCGGATGCGGCATCATGATAGTAACTCGCCCATCACTATTGGTAAGTCCGGTAATACCATGTAAAGAACCATTTGGATTACTTGGATATTGGGTAGCTATTTGCCCATAATTATCAATAAAACGAAGTGATGCTAACCCTGATTTATTGGCAGCTAACGCAGCTTCCTCACTTGCAAATTCAGCACGACCTTCTCCATGAGATACCGCAATCTGGATTTTTGAACCTTCCATCCCCTGAAGGAAGATAGAAGGACTTTTTGCAACTTCTACCATTGAAAGTCTGGCTTCAAACTGCTCTGAAATATTTCTTACAAAATGTGGCCAATGATCTGAACCTGGAATAATCGAACGGAGATTTGATAACATCTGGCAACCATTACAAATGCCCAGAGTAAAAGTATCTTCTCTGTTAAAAAATGCCTGGAATGCCGCTTTGAGCTTACGGTTAAACAAAATGGACTTGGCCCATCCTTCACCGGCTCCAAGCACGTCACCATATGAAAATCCACCGCATGCGACCAAACCGGTAAAATCATCTAATGAAACTCTTTCCGCCATTAAGTCGCTCATATGTACATCAATCGCATTAAAGCCGGCTTTTATAAATGCCGCAGCCATTTCAAGGTGGCTATTAACTCCCTGCTCTCGCAGAATTGCCACTTTCGGTTTATCGCTTATATCAAGCAAGTGAGCAACAATGTCTTCTGTCGGATCAAATGATAATGAAGGCTTTATCCCCGGATTACCACTGTCAAGACGTAGCTTCTTTTCCTCTAATGCACATTCCGGATTATCTCTTAAAGCTTGCATTTGATAGGTTGTTTCAGACCAGATCCTTCGCAGATCCATTAGCTCTCTAGTTAACCAGGTCGACTCTCCATGAGAAATATTAATTGATAATTCACTAACCACAGAACCAATTACATGAGATATATCTGCCAAACCAAACTGAGTTAAAGTCTGTATCACCTTTTCACAGTGGGCTTCAGCAACCTGAATAACACAACCAAGTTCTTCATTAAATAATATGTCAAACGCCTGGCCTTCAAGTGAACTCAAATCTATATCTATACCACAATGTCCAGCCAATGCCATTTCCGTTAGCGTTGTCAACAATCCGCCATCTGAGCGGTCATGATAGGCCAGAAGATGCCCTTCAGCATTTAAATGTTGAATCGCCTGGAAGTAGTGTTTGAATGTTTCTGCACTTTCAACGTCAGCACAATCATCACCCACCTGGTTAAAGACCTGTGCTAGCGCGGTTGCCCCGAGTCGATTTTTGCCTTCACCGAGGTCGATCAAAATAAGCCGAGTATCCAGATCGCGATCCAGCTGTGGGGTTAACGAACGACGAATATCAGTTACCGGTGCAAATGCAGTAACGATTAAAGACAGCGGTGATGTCACACTTTTTTCTGTCAACTCGCCGTCAGATTCTTCCTGCCAGACTGTTCTCATCGACATAGAGTCTTTACCTACCGGGATTGCAATACCCAGTTTAGGGCATAAGTCCATCCCGACAGCTTCAACAGCTTCGTATAGACCGGCATCTTCACCGTCAGCGCCGCATGCAGCCATCCAGTTTGCTGACAATCTGATCTTACTGATATCGCTAATTTTAGCGCTG
>CBDUHU010000750.1:0-2089 GCA_965366725.1 uncultured Kangiellaceae bacterium | reverse complement strand
ATATTGCAGGTCAGGGGATCGCTAATCCTTACGCTTCAATTTTGAGTGCCGCGATGATGCTTCGCTGGTTAAAGCTAAACGATGAAGCTGATGCAGTAGAAAACGCTGTTAAGACTGCCATCGAAAATAACTTTCTGACTTGTGACCTGGATGCTGAGAGTCGAGTTACTACCGAAGATGCAACCTGTGCGGTCATTAATTTTCTTGACTCAAACTAATACAGATTACAAGTATTATCGTTATGCGTGCCAGACATTAAATTTATTTTGATGCCTGGCATAGTTTTCAAATTTACCTGTCAAATTAAGCAGTATCTTGCTTTTAGCTTACTCATTTTTTATTGTGATGACTCTAGCTTCTCCACGCCCACGGTTATCAGAGGCGGCTGCTAATGTTCCATTGTGACTACTGACGAGTTGAACGTCACCCAGATATCCTGACTTTAGAGTATAACCTTTGTCTTTTAATCGTCTTTCTGTTTTATCGCTCAAACGAGGGTTGTATATAATTAAATTCTCAGGAAGTAACTGATGGTGAACCCGATTAGCATTAACCGATTCCTGTGGTGACATTTTAAAGTCAATTAGATTGACCAATGTCTGAAAAACAGAGGTTATTATGGTTGAACCACCTGGCGAACCAACCACCGCTCTTACTTTATTATTCTCAAGTAGCAGGGTCGGTGACATTGATGAAAGCATTCGTTTTCTGGGCGCTATTTCATTGGCTTTTCCACCAACAACACCAAATGCATTAGGGACTCCTGGCTTAGCGCTGAAATCATCCATTTCGTTATTCAGTAAAAAGCCAGCACCCTCTACAACCACACCACTACCGAAAGAAAGATTTAATGTGTAGGTATTGGATACCGCATTTCCCCATTGGTCAATAATTGAAAAATGAGTGGTTTGAGTACTTTCTTTTAATCCCGGAATAACTTCCGAACTAATTGATATGTGGCTGGGGTTAACTTCATTTGCGCGTCTGGCAATATATTCCGGAGCAATCATTTCACTGGTAGGTACGGTCAAAAAATCTGGATCACCCATATATTTGGCGCGATCTGCATAAACTCTTTTTTCCATTTCTGCGAGCAAGTGAACATACTTACTGGAATTGTGTTTGAGGTTTTTAAATTGTGCCGATAGTGCCTGTTTCATTTTTAATAACTGAACCACTGCGGTACCACCGGAGCTCGGTGGTGGTGATGAAATTATTTGATATTTTTGCCAATCAGATATAACCGGTTGTCGCCAGACGGCGCGATACTGTTTGAGATCTTTATGACTGATTAAGCCACCACTTTTTTGCATTTGATTGACAATCAGTGAGGCTGTTTTTCCCTGATAAAATCCTGAGGGTCCATCTTTTGAAATTCGTTTTAGTGAAGATGCTAACTCAGGTTGTTTAAACAGGGCGCCTTTAATGACTGCGGAAAAATATTTTTCAAAGTTTACCTGGGAGTTTTTATAAAATTTCTGACTAATTCTTTCCCGTTCTTTTGCCAGATGTTCGGGCACAATAAAACCTGATTCCGCCAGTTCAATTGCTGGTGCTAATAAACGTTGCCAGGAAAGATTAGAATACTTTTTATGGGCTAACCACATTCCTGCGACTGTTCCCGGTACGCCGGATGACTTTACCCCAACGGTTGATAAATTTTTAATAACCTGGCCCTGCTTATCAAGATACATATCTCGATGTGCTAAATTGGGCGCTACTTCTCGATAGTCCAGAAAATCGATTTGCTGGTCTTTATAAATAAGCATAAAACCACCACCGCCGATATTGCCTGCTTCCGGCAATGTAACGGCAAGACTAAATGCAACAGCAATTGCAGCATCAACGGCGTTACCACCACTCTTTAACACATCTTCGGCTACCATCGCGCTGAACCTGTCAGGCATTGCCACTGCTGCCTGTTGGTCAGCACTAATTGAAGAGGATAAAGTCAGTAATAAACAACTGAAAATAATAGGTAGCTTCATTTATACATCCTGGTTGATAACTTACTCAGCTTTTATTTTATGCCAGATATTCATTATTACCTAGCAAAAACTCCCCCGATAAAAATCAGTTAACTTTTATT
>CBDUHU010000749.1:0-2090 GCA_965366725.1 uncultured Kangiellaceae bacterium | reverse complement strand
GCTTGAGCGACCGACTGGATATCGAGAGTGGGTTTATGTTGGTACGCCGGTTACCCCGAATGATATGAATAATGGAAAGGCTGCATTTCCTGAACACCATAATGTTTATATCGATCCTGAAAGTTGGGAAGTGTGGAAGAAAAAAGGTGTATTCAGAGATGGCACAATTATTATTAAAGAGTTAGTCAATGTTGGAACTAAATCGGCGGTTAGTGGACAAGGTTATTTTCAAGGTGATTTTATTGGCCTGGAAGCGACTATAAAGAGTAAACGAGAGTTTCCGGGAGAGCCTGGTAATTGGGCATATTATAGTTTTTCGACACCTGATCATAAGTCACTTACGGAAACTGCAAAACCGTTTCCGGCGGCATCCTGTAATGCATGTCATGCAGCAGCTGCAGCTGACGATTTTGTCTTTACTCAATATTACCCTGTATTAAAATCCGGAAAAGGTAAAGGGAAAGAAGCGACTGGTGGTCATCTGAGTCAGTTGAGTCATAAATAGGAATATTCTACAAATTATATTTTTCAATTAATCAGGTAAAGGTATCTTTATCTGATTTGTCTATATTATAAGATTTGGATTAGAGAAAACTCTAAATCAGGAGACACTTTTATGTTTGCATTAATTAATCAATGGCTGTCGATTATTTTAAAGACTTTTGCCTTTGTTGCGGTTATCTCATCTATGCAATTATTTGCCGCAGAGTCCGGTACACCTGAGGATGATGCCTATGCCATTAAAGTTTGGGATTTTATGAAGAACAACCAATTAATCGGAAAAGATCGGATGAGAAGTTTTCCATTTGTTGGCTCTCGTCCGCATGGCAGTATTCAAGAAGTCATTACTACTAACGCGGTTATTGATGGACACAAAGGGCGGTTAATTGTAAAGCATAATTACGGCGCAAAGGAGGGTTTAACTCCTCATTCTGTTTATAGCGCCAGCGAAGATAGTAATTATGAAGCTTTAACAATTATGTTCCAGAGAGAAGATGGATATGATCCGGAAAATAGTGACTGGTTTTGGGCAGAGTATAATCCTGATGGCAGTATTCTTGTGTTTCAGAATAAAAAACTTTCCGGGAGATCGGCTGCTTGTCTTGGCTGTCATATTCCTTTAGGTGGTAAAGATAGAGAAGTACTTAATGGTAATGCTAAGTAAATAGCTCGCCGTTAATAATGAGATATTCTCGACTAACCAGATTATTGCACTGGGGAATTGCAATTGGCTTTTTTATAGCCTACTTCAGTGCAAGTTATCGTTATTGGCTGACTACTCAGGCAGAACCAATGAACTGGTATTTACTGGTTATTCATATGAATGTTGGTATGCTTGTTTTTCTAATGGCATTGGCCGCACTTGTGCTAAAGATTAAAAAGTCAGGCGAACTAATTTTTATGCGACCTGGTAAGCTTGCTCAGACAGTACATTACTTACTTTACTGCTTCTTGTTAGTTATACCTGTCTCAGCTTATGTTGGAACCGGCTTTGATTTTCCGCTGTTTGGTGCTGTAAACTTAGCAGGCTTTTCACGTTTTGAATTTGTGTCTACCTGGTTACAGGAATATCAAGTCTTAATGATCTCTTTTATCGAACCTTTCTCTCTGTTTCATCGAGATATTAGCGTTGATCTGATAATGCCTGTACTGATCGCTGGTCACCTTATTGCTGTGTGCTATCACCAGTTTATAATTCGTGATGGTATATTTAGTAGAATGTGGTTTGGTAAATGATAATAATAGATTTCATTAATAGCTCTGCTATTATAAATAAATAGTTTGTTATGTTAGGCTTACTCTTTTGCCTTTATTTGAAAATATGGCTGAATTTCAATAGCTCATTTTCAGTAGATTACAAGTTTACTTTGTTTAATGTTAAGCAAGTATTTTTTTTAATGAAACGATTATCTGGAGAAGTTGTTAATGGCCATAGAACTTAGCGGCCAACGAAGCAAGAGATATCTTGAAACTAGAGAATATACCAATGAACTATGTCGTCGACTTGAAATTGAGGATTATGCGGTACAACCATCACCGGAAGTGAGTCCGCCAAAATGGCATCTAGGACATACTAGCTGGCTTTTTGA
>CBDUHU010000748.1:0-2091 GCA_965366725.1 uncultured Kangiellaceae bacterium | reverse complement strand
GAAAAGTGGTTTATTGATAATTCCACCATGAGCCTCTACTTTCTTCATTGATTCTTCAATTTCAGAACTATAAAGTACCACTAAAGCGCTACCTTTATCAGATGACATACTCTTTTCGGATAGATAAAAGCCTGCATCAATTGAAGCATTTGAAATACTACAATATTCCGCTCCAAAATCAACAAACTCCCAACCAAAAACTTGTGAATAAAAAGTCTTTGCAAGCGCGATATCATTGACCGGAAATTCGATATAATTAATATGATGAACTCTGCTCATTTTATAAACCTATTGATAAACAAGTTAAACTAAGTCTGACTCCGTCAATTGAAACCAGGTGCTTTAATAATAACTCTGGAACGAGGTAGAATATCTAGCAACGTTTGATAGCTGATTTAGACGTCAACTGATGGTTCTCAATACGTTGAAATAGTAATTCTTTAAGAGGAGTATCGTTAATTGAGTTTTGCCGCCCCATTGTTGCATCTATCTGTTGAAAATCTTTCTTAGATAAATCGAAATCATCACCGCAGGCTTCACATGATATAAAATATTCGTTTTTATATGGAATTGCCCGATGATTAAAAAAAGTGACCCATTCAGTAACTTTTCCAACTTCCCAGGCGACTTGTTCTGCACAGTCATGACAATAAGATTTACAAACTTCACCAAGCTTTTCAGCGTGCTTCCTCGAACCAAACATATTGGACATGTTATTCCTACTGGTTTTATCAATTTAAATTGTTTTTTAATGGTGTTTAAAAAACATACGGCATAAATTCGGGATACACTTTAACCAGAAATAAATCTCTGTTCAAGTGTCTTAGTAAAAATAATGCTCAATATTTGATCGATAGCCAAACCAAATAGACTGGTGTTAACAAATGCGGGTTATGCGGACTTTCTATACTATTACCTTTGCACTCGTTAGAAAATCAACGAGTGCTCTCATTCACTGCTACTCACTATTTAAAATATGCGCTTTTCAAAAATCAACGCAATAGTAATAAGGGGCGTTGAGTTGCAGCAAGCATTTTTGCAGTGAAGCTGCCCAATAAGAAATCTCTTACTCGGTTATGACTAAATGCCCCCATCACAGTTAGATCAATATCGTTTTGAATCTGATATTCAGCCATAACTTCTTCTATTTTTCCGTGAAGTTGAACGCTGGTAACTTCTAACCCGGCGGAAGTTAGTTTTTGTGAAGCCTCGGATAATAATGACTCTGCATCCTTATCACCTACATGAACAATATGACAACTAATCCCCTTAAACAGAGGACTTGAAGCTAGCATTTGCAATGCTTTACTACAGGCATCACTACCATCATAAGCTAACATCACTTTCTCTGGTTTTGTATATTCTTTGTTGACCACTAAAATAGGTCTATGCAGAGAGCGAATAACAGTCTCTAACTGGGTGCCTATACCATCACCACTTTGCTGATGGGCTTCACCACGGATCCCTAATACCAGTACCCGTATTTCATTTTCTAGTTCAACCAGTGATTCGGTCAGACTTCCATGGCGTTGGCTGGATTCAACTTCAATAGAAACCTGCTCTTCAACTCTTTGCTTAGCAGCACTTAACATCAACTGACCTTTTTTAATCAGCAAACGGCTTCTACTTTGCTCTATCTCTGTTAACTCATTTAGCAAATCTTCCTGACTACCCAGGCCTATTGCACCAGAAAAATCACTGACAGCAGGGTTATTTTTATGCTCAATTGTATGCAGTAACTTAAGTGGTAAATTTATTCTTGACGCTATCCAGCTTGAATAATCACAAACGGCTTCACTGACTGATGAACCATCAATACAGGATAAAATAAGATTTCCACTACCTTTTATGTTGCTATTCACTAATGGCCTCCCAATACTTTCTCTAACTCTTCAGGTTTGTCATGTACACCAAATCGATCGACAATTGTTTCACTGGCCTCATTAAGCCCAATCACTTCAACCTCTGCGCCCTCACGACGAAATTTTATCACTGCCATGTCTAGCGAGTACACTGCGGTAATATCCCAGAAATGAGCTTTACTCAAATCTATAACCACTTTGGAAACGGCTTCCTTAAAATTGAAGTATT
>CBDUHU010000747.1:0-2096 GCA_965366725.1 uncultured Kangiellaceae bacterium | reverse complement strand
AACAGGTCAGTCAGGTCATATATTAAGCGATAACTATCTTGATATGATGAAGCCATTTATTGATGGAAAAAACCATAATTATGATTTGATAGAAAATGTGGGTGTTAATCCGACTACTGCATCAACACTCATTCTATCGCCGAAGGGGAATAACTAATGGAAGCGCTTAAACTATTCTCAAAAAGTGCTCCCAATAGGACTTTTCTGGCGATTATTCTTGGTGCATTGTCTGGGCTGTTTTACGCGGCACTAATTCCAGTGGTATTAAAGGCTCTTTCAGAAAGTAATAATCTGTTTGTTGAAGACGACAAACTAGTAGAGTTTTTAGGGCTTGAAGTTGCTCACTCACAATATGCTCTATTGTTTTTATTTTTATGTCTAGCCATTCTTACTTTTCAGTCATTATCACAAATAGTGCTTGCTCGAATAGCGATAGATATTCGCTTTAAATTACGTAAGGAGCTTTATCAAAGGGTCCAGACTTCACCTATTGCAGCATTAGAAAATGTCGGTTCTTCAAAGTTAATACAGGCATTAGCAACTGATGTATCAGCAATTGTTGCTGGTGCTCAGTTGTTTCCACAGTTATTAACCAATTCAATTACTTTGGTTGGAATGCTTGGGTATATTGCCTATCTGGATATCGATGTATTTATTTATATTATTGAAGTGATAACTTTCGGTGTTATTGCTTATCAGATACCTGTTTATTTCGGTACCAAATATTTCTCTAAAGCGAGAGAGCATCAGGATGTTTTACAGGAAGCATTTAGAGGGTTAATCGGTGGTGCAAAGGAATTAAAGCTATCTAAAGATAAACGTGAAACTTATGAAGAGGAAGTTCTTCACAAGCAAGAAAAAATAGTGATGGGATTAGAAAAAAAAGGATTAACTATTTTTACTTTGGTTAGCAATTACGGTAATTTGCTAAGCTTTTTTGCGATTGGAGGGCTTAGTTTTATTTTTATCAATTATAGCGTCATATCATCCTCCGAAATTATTGCGGCGGTGATGGTGTTATTATACGTGACAGGCCCAATAAGCAGTTTATTAAACTTTATCCCACAGTTATCCAGAACTAAGATATCGCTTAAAAAAATTGAATCGCTTTATCATGAACTACCTGATGAAAATCTTTCTGATGATATTTATCAGGTTAAGCCATGGGATAAATTAAATCTTAGTGATATTGCTTACAAATATACATCAGGGGCTAAACATTCAAATGCTTTTGGTATTGGCCCAGTTAGTCTTACCATTAGTAGAGGAGAGGTCACCTTTATTACCGGTGGCAATGGTTCGGGTAAGTCGACTTTAGCAAAGGTAATCAGCTTGCATTACCTTCCACAGCAAGGGCAGTTATTTTTTAGTCATGCCGATACTGAAAAAAAATCAGTCGTTGACAGTCAATCTATGACTGCTTATCGACAGGAAGTTTCTTGTATTTATTCTGACTATTACCTATTTGATCGAATTCTGGATGTGGATTCTGGCTCTTCAGACTATCAAAGTCAGATTGACTATTACATCAAGGCCTTTGGGTTGGAAGGAAAGGTGGTCGTTAAGGATGGCCGCTTCTCAACCACCAAACTATCAGATGGTCAGCGTCGTCGACTAGCTTTAGTCGTATCAATTATTGAGGACAAGCCATTACTTATTTTTGATGAGTGGGCTGCTGATCAGGACCCGCAATTTAAGACAATATTTTACCATCAGATATTACCTTATTTAAAAAATAAGAATAAAGCAGTGGTCGTAATATCCCACGATGATCGTTACTTTGATATTGCAGATCAGCTGTTAGTAATGGAATCCGGACAATTGGTGGAACAAAGAAGAAATAATAATACCCAAACTATTTTGCAAGAACAGAGTCTTTTTGCCTGATTATTGCACGGTTAACTACAGAGGTTTTAGCTGAACTTGCAGTTTTATTCAAGCTTTCACTACCTTTGAGTTTACTGTATGAACAACCGATATTTGAGTTAATTAAGAATATGGAGTTATATCTGAATGAGTAATCAAGAAGAACTTCTCTATTTAAGAGAAGATGTCTATTTTGAGCCTTTATTTAACCAGTGGTATGCATGGGGGGC
>CBDUHU010000746.1:0-2097 GCA_965366725.1 uncultured Kangiellaceae bacterium | reverse complement strand
TATGCAAAGCAACAGTATCTGACTAATAAAAAACTATCGATAGCTGTCACATCAAATTATCCGCTAAAATAGCTGGTTAGAAATATTAATGGTGATTCAACGGAGATCAACAATCTATGAGCTTAGCCGACAAAACGATTAGCCACCTGAATAGCTTTGGAATCATTGAAGTTAGCGGCAAAGATGCCGGAAAACTTCTACAAGGACAAATAACGATTAATATTGACACTATCTCCAATGATAAGTTGTCGCTTGCCGCAATGTGTAACCCAAAAGGTCGTTGCGTTGCATTATTTTTTATTATGAAAAAACCGGAGGCAACTGATTCAGAGTCCTACTGGTTAATTCTTAAACACGATTTAATTGAACACACCATGGTAAACCTGAAGAAGTATGCTATTTTCTTTGCGACTGAAATAAACGATATTTCTAGACAATACTCACTATTGGGTACAGTCGATGATTCCAATAATAAGCTTGCGAGTAAAGGTAAGATGGTCTCTGTAGGCCTTGAAGTAAATAACCTTCATATTCTTATCTGTGACGACAGCGACGATATCAGCAAACAAGACCCAGAGCTGGGCGACGAATCTACCTGGTTGTATCAATTGACCTATAATGGACTTCCCTGGTTAGAACAAAATAGTAGCGGCTTATTTCTCCCTCACAACCTCAATCTACCAGCACTTAACGCTGTCGACTTTAAAAAAGGCTGTTTCACCGGTCAGGAAGTCATTGCCCGGATGCAATATAAAGGAAAATTAAAGTCTCATATGCAACACTTTGGTTGTGATTCAAGCTGTAATTTCAATCCTGGAGACAAAGTATTTTGTGACGCCAGGGTTGGTGGTGAGGTTATTTGTGGTGCAAGTAGTCAAACAGGTGAAACCAGTTTATTAATATTATTAAAGGACAAATATCTGGAATGCGAATTTTTTCGGTTGAATAGTGAAAATGGTCCTATACTTACTCTATTAAATGCGTAATTACTAAGATGACCCTATGAGCTTAGAAAAAGAGTTTCTGGCCGAGTTAATAGATGCAATAACTCATGATCGACTGACTCTCCCAACTTTACCTGAAGTTGCCTTAAAAATTCGCGATGCAGTGAATGATGATGAAGTAACATCAGCCAAACTGGCTGTAGTCATCGGTCAGGACGCTGCGCTGGCGGCAAGAATTATCAAAGTCGCGAATAGCCCGTTAATGCGAGGAGCCGTAGTGGTTGATAACCTTCAACTGGCGATCACCAGAATGGGGATTACGTTTGTTAGAAACCTGGCAACCGGACTGGCAATGGAACAAATGTTTCAAGCAACCCATGATGCGGTAGATAAACGATTAAGAGCATCCTGGGAGCATTCAATTGAAGTTGCCTCAATTAGTCATGTACTTGCCAGTAATTTCACTAAATTAAAACCCGACCAGGCAACGCTAGCCGGGTTGGTTCATGAAATCGGTATTTTGCCAATTTTAACATTGGCCGAGGAAAACCCGCAGATTCTCGAACATGAAAAAGTATTGGACAAGATAATTGACCGGTTACAGGGTAAAGTTGGCAGAGCGATATTAAAAGCATGGGACTTTCCTGAAGAAATCAGAGCAGTTCCTGTTGGTTGCGGTGATTTTACTCGCGATGGCGGTGCTCAGGCAGATTATGTTGATGTTGTGACTGTCGCTAAACTTCAGTCATATCCTAATGAAGAAGGTCCCTACGCAGACTTAGATACCTCAAATATCCCGGCTTTCAAAAAATTGGGATTCTCAAGCGAAGTTGACGTGCATAACGTCGATCAACTAGCTGAAGAGGTTCAGGAAGCTAAACAAGCCTTTTACTAATAAACACACATAGGTTTTGCTATTCTTTTCAGCTGCGCCCCAATCGGTTACCATGGTAGAGTACTTCTATCATCACGGTTAAATCAATCAGGATTACACAAATGACAAAGCAATTAATCAGATTAGGGGGATTGATAGCTCTGGTTAGTTTGTTGTGGTGGATGCCTGTTGTAAAAGCGGCTTATGTTTTTCAATCAGTTGCCGGTGAGGCATTCGATCCTACCACCACTAATGTGGTTTGGAATAACAACCCCGCAG
>CBDUHU010000745.1:0-2097 GCA_965366725.1 uncultured Kangiellaceae bacterium | reverse complement strand
AGGCTTCATTAGAAGCCTCTAGTTAGAATAATCAAGTTTTATGGAAACTTCTCAGCGAATGAAAGACTCCTTAAACCATCACATAAAAAAAGTTCGGACAGCTTTGAGTGATATGACTGAAGGCTTAAGTTCAGGCTACTGTGCGATAAAAGATTTAATTAATGGTTTACCTGTATCTATATCTTCTGAAAGTTCCAGTAAATTTAATAACCACTACGATGAAATGCATTATTTTGTCATTCCTTATAAGCTCTCTGAATATCAGTTTGCACTACATAAGATGCGTTGTTTGCCTGCATCTGTACCTGAAGTTAATGATTTACCTAAGCGCAGAGTTTTTCATTTTTCCGACCCTTATTCTGAGGGAATGTTAAAACAGTATTTGCTGGCGACAACTCAGGATATTGTCAGGGAAAATACAGAGGGGACTCAAACCAGTCTGGAATCACTCGCCGACTCAATTGATGCTCTGGACAAGAAATTAACTTATGGGATGCTGCTGGTTGGTGGTCTTGCTGCAATCACTAATCCCATTATTGGTGCTGGTATAGCAGCCAAGGCTCTGCTACCGGGAGTTGGAAGTATTGTTAATAAATATGCAGTTAGGCCGGGTGCAGAAAAACTGACTCAATACCAGTTGGAGCGCTCAATAAAAAAAGCAGAGCAAAAGATTATTGATGACTTTGAAGCTTCTACCACTCTTAAGTTAATAAATCCCATACTGCAAGAATTGGAACTGGCGCTAAGAACAGATGAATCTCAACATGATCCCTTAATTGATCCTAACCTTGCCAATGGCAGTATTCCTGAGCTTGATGATGAAAGGTGGCGTGAATTAACAGAAGTAGCTATTTATCATGTTTATAAGGATATTGTAGATGCGCCAGAGTCACATGAGCCGGCGGGGTTAGGCCCTGAGGATATTCGCTGGTTAACCATGATCTTTAATCTGACAAAGAAAAACCAGAATTGTTAGGTTGATTCGAATTGTCCCAATAAATACAGGTTTAGTGTCTGGAACAAAAATATGGCCGCTATTGAGCAGCCATGTTTTTAGCAGACTATTTTCAGCCTTATATTTAACCGGGATAAGGGTTATTCAGAAAAGCGTTTATTAATTCGCTGGTAAGCATCTTTTAGCTCTTCACCAATAATTTTTGCTTTTGAAATGACTTCATCGGATGTTTCCTTAGTGTCATTCGCAATATCGCTCGCTTTTGTTTTAACTTCTTCCCATTGTTTTTCTGCTTCTTTAAACTCATCCCGAGCTTCCATTGAAGCGAGATGCAGTTTTAAATTAATCTCGTCACGTTCAACTTTTAGTTTTTCTATTAAGTGCTCAAATTCATCTTTGATTGACATAACATGTACCCTCTTAATTAAATTCTACAGCAGAGATATAACGATAAAGACTATACTGTTGATGATTATAGCTTAGTCTGGTGCTTCTTATATGGTAGATTCGCACTATCTTTATTATATGTGATCCCGGACAAGATAAAAGTCACTGTGGACACTATGAGGATAGCAATTGACAAGTCAGTTAGTCGTTCTGGGTGAAAACGGCGATATATTCTTATTTTAAAAGACCCTGAACCTGTTATTTGTGATTATATTAATTATTAGACCTGTGTGAGATTGAACAATGTACGAATTATTTATCAGTATTTTTGTCACTTTTTTTGTTGTTATTGATCCACTTGGAATTGCTCCAATTTTCGCTGTGATGACCGATGGCGCGAGTAGTCAGTTCAAGCGAAAAATGGTTATTAAGGCAATGATTACTGGAACTATCATCTTATTTCTTTTCGCATTCTTAGGAAATAGCTTGCTAACTGCGCTAGGGATAAGCTTGATGGCATTTAAAACTGCGGGAGGATTTTTACTATTTGTTATTGCGCTGGAAATGGTTTTTGAAAAACGAACCGAACGCAGAGAAAAGAAAAGTGAAGGGCTAACTCATGAACATGAAGAAGGCGAGTCTGAAACTCTTTACCCTGATGAGGAATTCGAAGATATCTCTGTTTTCCCGATGGCTATTCCTTTCATTGCTGGCCCAGGTAGTATTGCGTCCATTATGCTGTTAATGAGCAATCA
>CBDUHU010000744.1:0-2102 GCA_965366725.1 uncultured Kangiellaceae bacterium | reverse complement strand
ATGAGCTATTTGTTAGTTCTGCTTTCAAGGAAAAGTTACCGACAGTTTCAACTGATGGTCAATTTTTGGCCTGGGTTTCAAGCCGAGGAGGACTGCCACAACTTTGGTTAAGAAAAAAACAGGAACCTGCAGTTAGATTAACAAAGTTGGAAAGGTATACAGATTTTTCTTCATTAACTTTTAGTCCGGATGGTTTGTCTATTGGTGGAACTGCTGACGGTCATTATTTTATCTACAATTTGGCAGACAAAGAATTACATTGGAGCCAAAATCAAAATAGTCATTTAGTTAATTTTGAATGGAGAGCAAACTCCTCTGAGTTTTTTGTCACTGAGCACAAAAAGGGACATCGCTCAATTTTTCTAGTAAATACGAGCAGTGGAAAAAAGTCCTTATTTAAACAAGTTCCGGAAGCGTCAATTATTAAAGAAAGTCTGGATGGTCGATTTCTTTACAGTTGGAACCAACAATCCAAGCTGATTTCACGCTACGATATACAAGCTAAAACAACACAAGTGCTCGATCTTAAGTCTGACCATGTCAGCACCAACCACTGGTCTATGTCCGAAAAAGGACTTTTTATTTCAACACAGCATAATCAATACAATAAATTAGTCTATATTGACCACTTTTCAATACATCCAGAAGTAATTGATGAAAGTTTTGAGTCAAGGGCAATTAGCTTACCGGCAAATGCTAACTGGTTGGTTTTTAATCAGGGATCGATTGGAAATACTGAATTAGTGGCTTTGTAGTACGATTTTTGTTCGTTTCACCTTAATTTTACGCTGATTTCACGTCAATCTTACAATCTTTGTTCTGTTAATTTCGTAACTTAAGCATATTGAGATATCTCACCTTTTCTCGTTTCTATGGCTGTTAAGGGGTAATAAACTATGCTTTTAAATTACTATTGGGCTATGCTGTTTTCTGTTTTCTTAACCGGATCAGTTGAATCATTTGATGTTAATACTAAACAACCTGTACCAATCATTGAAGTAGAAATAATAGGTCAACCCAATACTTGTACGCCCTATCCTGAGTGTAAAATTAAATAACTGGAAGAAATATTGATAGGTTTTGGCTGAAAATAGTTTTCTAAGTCAGTAATGTCTTTAATTGATTAAGGGATATATATGGAAATCTACTATGTGAGTAAAAAACGATCAACAGATGGTGGTCATGAAATGCATGCTTCTGCCTGCACTCGACTCACCAATGCGATTGACTTTGAAATTTTCGGATCATTTGATTCATGTTGTCAGGCGGTATTAGATGCACAAAAAATTTATGATAAACTTCACGGTTGTTGGTGTTGTTGCTGCGAAGATTGTAATCTGGGTTGACTGGTTGTGAGTTTGTTGGCTGTTGAATGTAAATCTCCAGATAGTCACGAGCCAACTTACTCCGACAGTTTACTTTTGCAGCTGACAAGTTACCGGGTCAGCAAAGTATATCAATATATCTTCAACGGCTGCTTATCTCTCTGATGATTCATTTAGCGGTATTATTGAGTTGAATTGCTTATCCGATCAACACTGTTGACTCGGGCTCTTGTTAAGGTTTGCAACTTTATCTGTTTTGAGCTGTTTAGTTAGCAATCAATTGGACTAATATCCGAATACCCCTTATATCATCAATTTTTTATTATGCTTAGTCTTTAGGTTGAAGTTTTATTGTAATACCAATGATAATGCATTATAGCTAACTGATGCCGCGCTCAGCTTTTGTTTTGAATCTATTGCTCAAATTAGTCGTCCAAAGGTAACAAATTAAGCTAATATATAAATTGCAGCGTCTTTAGATAAGACGGTAATCACTCGAATTTATATTATGCAAAGCCGAGATAAATGAACTTATATACTGATGAATTTATTGAGAATCTTCCGCAAAACCCTAAACTTGCATTACATTCTATTTGTGTCAAGTTTCTTCAGACAAGTCAGGGAGCGCTAGATGTGGCGTTGGAATTTTTTGCATTGGCTGAGGTTTATATTTCGGTTAATCAGTTAAATTTGAAAATGCCCAAACTCTCAACAAACCGAAAAGAAAAGGCTGATGCAATCTATCAATTTGCAGTAATGCTTAATAATGACTTAGAG
>CBDUHU010000743.1:0-2102 GCA_965366725.1 uncultured Kangiellaceae bacterium | reverse complement strand
GTTCGAGGCCAATATATCCAATGTTATGGCCAGGTTAGTCATGCGGGCAAAAACTATGGCATGATTCACCCGGAAATCAGCTTCCTCAAAGATAATTCAATACCAAAACTTGAACAAGGTCTGCAAGCAGTCTATCCAACAACAGAAGGTTTGCAACAGCGTTCTTTTATTTCGATTATGCGACAAGCGCTTAATTATTTAAAACATACCAAGGTTGCAGAGTTAATTCCACGAGACTGGCTGCAAAAACTGGACTTTCCCCCTTTGGCTGATGCTTTAAAAATGCTCCATCAACCACCACTCGATATTTCCTTATCGGCCATTGAACAGGGTGAACATCCATTAATAAAACGTTTAGCCTTTGAAGAACTTCTTGCTCAACATATAGCATTACAAAATGCTAAAAAACAAATACAACAAGTTCAGGCTGTACCGATATTTCCAGCTTTTAAAAAAGAGGCTTTAGTTCGTCAGTCTCTGGGATTTAAATTAACAGAAGCTCAAAACAGAGTAATTAATGAAATTCAGCAGGATCTCAAAAATGCCTACCCTATGATGCGCCTGGTTCAAGGTGATGTTGGTTCAGGTAAAACACTGGTAGCGGCTCTCAACATGCTTGCTGCGGCTGATAATAAATTGCAATCTGTTTTAATGGCTCCCACCGAAATATTAGCTGAGCAACACTACAAATCTTTTTCACAATGGTTTGAGCCGCTCAATATCAAAGTCTGTTTGTTAACCAGTAAAATGCCAGCTGCAATTAAACGTGAAACTCTGGAATCTATTTCCTCCGGAGAGGCAAAAATGGTGATTGGCACACACGCCCTGTTTCAAGGCCAGGTGTCATTTAACCAACTGGCAATGGTAGTAATTGACGAACAACATAGGTTTGGCGTTGAACAGCGCAAATTATTGCTTGAAAAAGGTCGTCAGGCGACTAATGGAAAGTATCAACCTCACCAGTTAATTATGACTGCGACGCCAATTCCAAGAACTCTCGCACAAACAGCCTACGCAGATCTTGATTTATCAGTTATCGACGAACTTCCTCCGGGAAGAAAACCAATCACAACCGTGGTAATTGGAGATAATAAACGGGAGCAGGTAATCGACCGTGTTCGTCAAGCCTGTGTTGATGATAAAAGGCAAATCTACTGGGTATGTACTCTAATTGATGAATCTGAAGAACTTCAATGCCAGGCCGCCGAAGTAACCCACAACCAGCTATCGGAAGCGCTCCCCGATATTCAGGTCGGATTAATTCATGGACGGATGAAAGGAGAACAGAAACAACAAATAATGACTGACTTTAAACAGGGAAAAGTCGATTTGTTAGTGGCTACAACGGTAATTGAAGTTGGTGTTGACGTACCCAACGCTACTTTGATGATTATCGAAAATCCAGAACGATTAGGCTTATCCCAACTCCATCAATTACGCGGACGTGTAGGAAGAGGAGAAAAAGAGAGTCACTGCTTGCTAATGTATCACGCGCCACTTTCCAAAAATGCCAGACAAAGACTCAGTGTAATGCGCGAAACCAACGACGGTTTTGTCATTGCGGAAAAAGATCTTGAACTTCGTGGCCCGGGAGAGGTTTTGGGAACCCGTCAAACAGGAATTCTTGAATATAAATTTGCCGATTTAGTACGCGATAGCGAACTACTTCCTGATGTTTATTTTTGTGCTGATGAAATTATCCAAAATTCACCTGAAATTGCCCAGGCACTTTGTTCTCGTTGGGTTAAAAATAAAGAGTCACTTAGTCGAGTGTAACGGGCAGAAAAGATCCGCCCGTCCTCTCTGCCTATTTTTATTATGCTATAAACTCCAAAGGTTATTATTATCTCCATGCCGCACAACCATACAGGTGAAATAAGCGCCAAGGATTAGAATTGGAGAAGCTTGCGATACAGTCTCAATAAACAAGGAGACTATTCCTAAAGCTAGTAACCCTTTCTCAAATGCTACCTGTACTCGCCTTGAACGAATCCCCCAAAAACTTATTTTGAACCACCAGGGCTGGCTTTTCCAATTTTCCGTTGTTTTATCAATCACAGTAATCTCCTCCGTTAATGTTGAAATTTCAACTTCAAATACAG
>CBDUHU010000742.1:0-2122 GCA_965366725.1 uncultured Kangiellaceae bacterium | reverse complement strand
CTTGTTGCCCTTCAACAACAAGGTCACACTGATTTAACTCTCTTCCAAAAACAAATGGTGTTTGTTCACTATTGATAAAGTACACATCTTTTTGATAAACCACTTTCATCATCAAAATATCCAGATTTTCAACAATCTGTTCAGAAGAAATAAATTTAGTTTCAGAAGTCTCGGAATTTCCCGATTGCCAATAAATACGGTAAATATTAGATGCTTCGGTTGCACCTTTGATAATGATCTTATCAAATATTCTTGTACGAGCTTGCACTTCGCTATTAAGATTGAAATAAACAGCTTCGGTTAACAATACTTCACCACCTTTCGCTAAATGGGTCAGGTAAGCCGCATCATTAACCGCTTCTCCAAATAAATCTTGTTGCTCACAGATAATTTTACCAAATCCGACACCAATACTGAGACTCAGTTGATGGCTCTGCGTTAACTCACAGAATTTAAGCTGCATTTCATTTGCTGCTTTTAAAGCACTATGGCAACTTTCAAAGCTTGTCATAATTTCATCACCAATGCTCTTGATAATCGTTCCGTTATATTGAACAACCAGCTGCCCCATAGCATCAAGAATAAAATCTACCAATGCTTTTGCTGTCTGATTTCCACAACGCTTATATAATGCAGAACTACCACTGATGTCGGCAAACATTACTGCTCTTTTTCCACTGGATTGATTCACCATAACTTTCCCTGATCTTCCCAATTAGCATCAATACCATAATAAACCTGATTATCAAGAAGTAAAGTTGAAACAATAGAACACCATCAACCGCCTGTTCTGACAGTTTTTAAAAATGGTTAGCAGAACGAGTTATTTTATTGGTGTTAATACTGGCTTACGGGCAATAAATACATTTGTCGGACGACCATCAGCCAGGTATTCAATTTCATCAACCAGAATATCAAAACCGTTGAACACTTCAGCAAGTTCACCAGGTTGCAATAAATAACGTGGATTTCTAGGACTTCCAAAAGCTTCACATCCTTTGAGGAATGTTTGGTAAACAATAAATCCGCCAGCCATCAACTCTTGTTTGATCAAAGGAAGCAATTCCCGCTGTAAATAACGGACAATAATAACCACTTCACAATCTGCTATATGTACCTTCATTTGAGATAATGCCTTTTCTAAATCAAGACATTTAGTATTAACGACAACATTATTATGGGCTGCCATTAGCGTCAGCTTATCTAAAGCATCAGGTAAATAATCGATGCTATAAACCTTCCATCCACAAGTGGCCATATAGACAGAATCACGACCAGCACCACAGGCAATATCCAGAACTTTGCCACTAGCATTGCAATTTGCTAAGCCTGAAAGTTGCTCACGATTAGATAGATAATAATCCTGGAAGCGTTCAACAATTTTTGCCGGTGACCATAACCGGTGATTACTTTTTCCATGAGCAAGTTGTTTACGTTGTTCTAATGTTAATTTAAGTTGACCGTTCCAGGTTAATAAGGTTTCAACCTGATATCCTTTTCCGGTAAGCTGTTCGAGTGCCAATTTTAATTGGTCGCTACTACCACAAAGCGCAATTTTCTGCGTTCTTTTAGGCAGTTCATGCATTCTTTTAAGTAAGCTTATCAGTGGAAAATTAGCCGCGAGAATGTGATGACCACAAACGAACTCCTCTTCACTACGTAAATCAATCAGAGGGAGTGAATGTGGTTCTTCAAAATAGGCTAACTGTTGATTGATTGTCTGAGTTGATGCCATTGCTCATCCCTTATATCACCGTTCTCATCAATATAGGGATAGCGAATATCATGCTTGATGCAAAATTCTTTTACCTGCGGATGTAACCACTCAAATCTGAGACGTTCGAATAACTCAGCATCAATCTGTTGGCTATTATAATAACCAGCCTGTTCTCTTTGTCTTTGTGCCTCATAAAGAATAATTGCAGATGCCACTGAGACATTTAATGACTGAACCATTCCCAACATCGGGATCAGAATATGTTCGTCAGCAAGTTCGGCCGCTTGTTCGCTTACTCCAAATTTTTCAGAGCCAACAAGAATTGCAGTGGGTTGAGTATAATCAATGCTTCTAAAATCAACCGCTCTCTCTGAAAAGTGAGCTGCTAATACTTTCATACCGCTT
>CBDUHU010000741.1:0-2128 GCA_965366725.1 uncultured Kangiellaceae bacterium | reverse complement strand
TTCACTTCTGGTATGGTGGCCAGACTGATTAATTATTCGCACAATGCCTGAAGGCAAGCTTTGCCAAGTGCATCTTCGTTATTACCAAAGTTCAAAGACTCTAATGGAAGTCTCACACCTCTAAGGTAATCCTTAAGACATTGTAACACTAGTGCACTGCGTAGTTCTGCTTTAGGAATATCTATAATTTGTTGTTTGCTAAACCAACAGTTTTCAATGATGTCGGGATCCTGCGGAGTTGGCTCCTGACAGTCGGGAATGTCTCCTATAAAACAAAACCGAAGATAGGTTTTTCCATTCGCAGCCGGGCTGAGTAAATAAGTCCCGATGAGTGCTGTTGGCGTATAGCTTAAGCCAGTTTCTTCCGCTACTTCACGAACCACTGCGTCAATCAGCGATTCGTTGAGTTCAACGTGACCTGCGGGTTGATTGTATACAACTTGACCACTGCTAGCATATTCTTTTACTAACAGGTATTTGTCATTTCGTCTTATAATAGCCGCCACAGTAACGTGGATTGAGTCCATTGAGTAAATACCACTAAATTGAATGAGAAAGTATGATGCATTTTACCCATTTAAACGATAAAGGCGAAGCCCAAATGGTGGATGTGACCGAAAAAGGTCACACTGAAAGGGTCGCAACAGCCTCAGGATATGTAGAAATGACCCCTGAGACTCTCAATATGATTGTCAGTGGTGGTCATAAAAAAGGTGACGTATTGGCGACAGCAAGAATTGCCGGGATTCAGGCTGCAAAAAAAACTTCAGATTTAATTCCACTGTGCCACCCTTTGATGCTCACATCCGTCAAGGTTGAGTTGCTCCCTGAAACATCAACAAACCGGGTCAACATTATTGCTACCTGCAAGGTTAGCGGTCAGACAGGTGTTGAGATGGAGGCTCTGACTGCTGCATCGGTTGCAGGACTAACTATTTATGACATGTGCAAAGCGGTTGATAAAGGCATGGTTATCTCAGCGATTCAGTTGGAAGAAAAGTTGGGCGGAAAATCCGGTCACTGGCAGCGTGAGAATAGCTAGCCTCGATCCAATCTTAAATGAGTGATAGTGATAATGAATATAAAGGTACTTTTTTTTGCGAATTTTCGCGAACAACTCAACGAGTCAACACTTTCTGTTGAGATCGAAACAGGCAATTCAGTTGAAGATCTCTGTCTATTACTGGCTTCCAGAGGAGAGCGATGGCAAGCAATATTTGGGCAAGCTTCAGCATCTGTTAAAGTTGCTGTTAATCAGGAAGTTGCCGATATGCAGTCGAAACTGAACCAAGGTGATGAAGTAGCATTTTTTCCCCCTGTGACAGGAGGGTAACAATCATGTCTCACAATCGTGCCACAGTGATCATTGCAAACGAGAAATTTGACTTAGCTGAATTAAATCAGAGAGTCCAGGTTAATCAGGGGGAGAGTGGTGCATTAGTTACTTTTACTGGTTCTGTCAGAGTGTCCGATGAAGAAACTGGTCTAACAGGTATGACCTTGGAGCATTATCCGGGAATGACTGAAAGTCAGCTGGAAAAGATATTGCAGCAAGCCCATCAACGTTGGCAATTAAATCAACTATTGGTAGCACACCGAGTTGGTTATCTTGAGCCGGGAGAGCCAATTGTTTTTGTTGCAACAACCGGATTACATCGGAAGGAAGCTTTTGAGGCGGCGGAATTTATTATGGATTATCTCAAGCAAAATGCTACTTTCTGGAAAAAAGAGCATTATGCTGAAAAGGAAGTATGGGTAGATGCCAAGCAAAGTGATCTAGAAGCTGCATCACGTTGGAATTAGAGTTTTGAGACTCGATAAAATGGTCGCCAAAGCGACAGAATTAACACGTTCGCAAGCCAGAAAGCAAATACGTCATCAGAAGGTTACAGTTAATGGCGAAGTCTGTCAGGACCCTTCTTTTCATATGACCGCAGAATCAGTGATAGAATTAGCGGGCGAGCCTTTGTTTCTGGAAGGACCTGTTTATCTGATGTTAAATAAACCGGATGGATATATCTGTTCTACTCAGGATGAAATTTATCCTTCAGCATTAAACTTAATTGAATCTAAAGCGCCCAAACTTCATTTTGCCGGTCGGCTTGATGTTGATACAACTGGCCTGGTG
>CBDUHU010000740.1:0-2130 GCA_965366725.1 uncultured Kangiellaceae bacterium | reverse complement strand
CACGATAAAAATCTTCAGTAACTGCACTTGAAGAAACCAATAATTGGGAATCTATTGTACTCATAACCGCGGCTAAAATTGCAGCAAGTAAAAAGCCACCAACCCATGGATTAAAAATAACTTTGCTGACCAGAATAAATACTTGTTCAGAATCATTTAACAGAATATCCGCATATTGAGACTGATCAAAATATGCAATGGCAAACATACCAACCCCAATCGCGCCAAACATACTTGCCCCCATCCAGCTCATCGCGATACGCCTTGCAGCGTGAACCTCTCCTACCGATTTAGCAGCCATAAAACGAGCCAATAAATGTGGTTGTCCAAAATACCCCAGGCCCCAGGCCATTAACGAGATAAATGAAACAGAAAATAGGTACTCAAACCAATTACTACCAGAAAACCAGTCTGCTTTTAATGTCCCGTTTTCCAGATCAATTGACTGTGTCATCAATACAGCCTGTTCAACCCCACCTAACTCATACAACATAACCAGAGGCGCAACAACCAGTGCTGTCGCCATTAACAATCCCTGCACCATATCGGTCCAGGAAACAGCGAGAAAACCGCCAATAAAGGTATAACTAATAATAACTAATCCACCAACCAACAGTGCAACGTGATAATCCATCGAAAAGGATGCTTCAAACAACTTACCACCAGCAGTTAAACCTGAAGCAACGTAAACAGTAAAAAACACTAGTATGATTGATGCCGAAACAATTCGTAAAAGTCGGCTTTTGTCGTCAAATCGATTAGAAAAATAATCAGGCAGGGTTAGTGAATTACCAGCAAACTCGGTATACAGACGTAATCTTGGTGCAGTAATTTTCCAGTTGATATAAGCTCCGGCAAATAACCCTACAGCAATCCAGGACTCAGCAAAACCCGCGGCATAAATTGCACCAGGTAATCCCATTAAGAGCCATCCACTCATATCGGATGCACTAGCACTCAATGCCGTGACCCAGCGTCCCAGACGCCTTCCGCCAAGTATATAATCAGATAGATTAGCGGTCTGTCGGTATGCGTAGACACCAATGCCGAGCATCATAATCAGATAAAAAACAAACGTCACTAATGTCGCTGATTGTTCCATTTTAATACCCCTGTATTGTTATTTTTATATGGCTTTCTGATAGCTTAAAAGATATTGTCTGGAAACACTATCCTCTCCGACAACACCTATTCATAATATCCAGCCAGAAACTCTTCAAAACTAATCGAGTCGTTATTCTCAATTTCTTTCTTCCTGAGATGAGAATTTTTCGCCTCCTGCCGGTAATAGTTTAACCGTTCACTACTTAATGGCAGCGCCTCCAGTGTATTTTTGTGCTCACGTGAAGTTTCCATCGCATAGGGGAAAAATCCATCTTTTCTCTGTTCGATTGTATTCACAATACGACCGGAAAAAGTCTCACTCAGTTTGTCTAGTTGTAGCGACAACTTATCAATAATTTCAACATGTTCATTAGTTCCATAAGCTTGATCTAAAAGTTCTGAACAACTGCGGATTTTACTCAAAAGTTCGTGACCAACCTGAGTTAAAGGAACACATCGGTTTTGCACAGCAAGTCTTAGTTCAGGATGTCGGCCTTTACGCACAACACTACGAAAATTCTCCTGATATTCGCCTGTTTCTCTGGGATTGACAGCATCAGACTTGGCGAACAGGCAAGCCAATAAAAAAGAATCTAAGAAAGATATTTGCGACTGCTCAATACCAATGGGAGAAAAAGGGTTAATGTCCAATGCCCTGATTTCAATATATTCAATCCCATTATTATGCAATGCGATACTTGGTCGTTCTCCAGAAATAGCGACCCTTTTAGGCCGAATACTACTATAAAACTCGTTTTCAATTTGCAAAGTATTCGAGTTCAGTTGTTGATAACTTCCCTGATGTTTCACCCCTATTTCCTGATAAAATGGATCTGGGGTGGAGATAGCATCTTCAAGTCCTTTGATGTAACCCTCAAGGGAGTTGTAACTGATATTCAAACGACTTTGTGCTTTGTTTTGATAACCAAGATCACTCATTCTTAAGGAGGTTGCATACTTGCCATACCTGGTGCCGGGGATGAGTTCATCCAGATCAATATTTTCATCTTTAAGGAAACTTTCACA
>CBDUHU010000739.1:0-2143 GCA_965366725.1 uncultured Kangiellaceae bacterium | reverse complement strand
TGATTAATTGATCAGTGTTCTGTTCTTCAGTCTGCAAATAGTAATACTCAAAAATAACTTTGGTTTTATTGTTGTCGACAGGAAAAATTCGATTTATCTGCAATCTTCCTGGCAGGATATTTAGCATCAGATTTGGATATATGCAGTAATAATGTGCACTACCTTCACCATAAAAATTATTACTGTCAGGAGTATTTTCCAGAGGGCTAAACTGATAGCTATACCATGGATGCAAAAGAGTGTCATAACTTCGATAATCAAGCAGTTTGTTTAATCCTGGGTGAACATGCGGTAAATGATACCCCTCAAGATAGTTGTCCATATAGACTTTCCAATTGCAGTTAAGCAGGTACTCGTCACTATGACTATAAGATAAAGTGGATAAATCAATCGGCTTTATTGTCTCGCTAATTTCATTTAATACTTCGTTAAGTGGTGGTGGTGAAAGGTTGACACTGACAAATACAAAACCTTGCCATTCTTCTACTTTTGCTTTGGGCAAGTGATATTGGCAGGTTTTAAAGTCAGGTGTTGTACTCATTTCTGGCGCACTTCTTAATGCACCGTCAAGAGTGTAGGTCCAGCCATGATATTGACAACGTAATACTTTAGAATTGCTGTTGCCTGAGGCTACGGGGCCTGCTCGATGACGGCAAACATTATGAAAAGCTCTAAGTTCTTTGTCCTGATTGAGAACAACCACTATTGGAATACGACCTACCTGGCAGGTGATCTGATCGCCCGGTTTATTGAGTTGATTGATGTGACCGACAAGTTGCCAGTGATGTTCAAAAATAGCACAATATTCTGCATCGAGAATATTGCTCTCAATATACAGTTCTGCGGGAAGCGTTTTTGCACAGAGTGGATCTGCGGGCTCAAGTGAAGCCCGCAATTTTTGTTTTATTTTGATCAATATTAATACCTGACTTGTTTAAAATATATTTAATCGATTCCGGCGACCGCTTTAATTTCCAGAAAATCATTAAATCCATGAACTCCCCATTCGCGTCCATTACCTGATTGCTTAAAGCCACCAAAAGGAGAATTTAGATCGCCGGATTGACCATTAACATTAATATTACCGGCGCGAATTCTCGCAGCGATATAATTTAATCTTTCTTTATCTTCTCCCTGAATATATCCAGCCAGACCATAAGGAGTATCGTTTGCTATTTCGATGGCTTGTTGATCATCTTTATAGGGCAAAATACTGAGTACTGGACCAAAAATTTCTTCTCTTGCGATGCTCATCTGATTGTTAACATTTGTAAAGACTGTTGGTTTTACAAAATAACCTGTCTCCAGGCCTTGTGGTTTACCAACTCCGCCACATACCAAAGTAGCTCCTTCATCAATACCTTTTTGAATGAGAGATTGGACTTTATCAAATTGGACCTTACTGACTAAAGGTCCCATTTCGGTCGAACTGTCGGCAGGTGCTCCAACATTAATTGACCCGGCAACTTTTCCCGCAATTTCTGCTGCAAGCTCTAACTGATCAGCTGGTACTAGCATTCTGGTTGGTGCATTGCATGATTGACCACTATTTAAAAATACCGCCCTTGCGCCGCGAGTAACTGCGGATTCGAGATCGGTATCATCGAGAATAATATTGGCCGACTTGCCGCCGAGTTCTTGAGTTACCCGTTTGATTGAAGGTGCAGCATTTTGTGCAACTAAAGAGCCAGCTCTGGTTGAGCCAGTAAAGGACATCATGTCTACTAGCGGGTGCTTAGAAAGAGCCGTTCCTACGCCTGGACCATCACCATTTAACAAATTAAATATACCTGCTGGAACGCCTGCTTTATCAATTATCTGAGCGAATATATAGCCTGATAAAGGTGCTATTTCTGAAGGTTTCAAAACCATAGTGCATCCTGTTGCCAGCGCCGGTGCAACTTTACAGGTTATCTGATTCATCGGCCAATTCCATGGTGTGATCAATCCACATACGCCAATTGGTTCCTTAAAAATACGACTATTGCCACACTGGTGTGAAAACTCAAAATCTTTTAGTACATTTAAGGCGGTTGTAAGATGGCCTAACCCTGCACCTGTTTGCGCTTTGGTCGAAAGCTCCATTGGCGCTCCCATTTCTTCGGATATGGCCTCTGCAATATCATTATATCTATTTTTGTAC
>CBDUHU010000738.1:0-2146 GCA_965366725.1 uncultured Kangiellaceae bacterium | reverse complement strand
CACGGACAGTTAAATTCTTCATTGTTCATTATTCTCTTACTGGCTTAGGGGTGATCATTTTGGTCCGCATTATGTCAATTGTAAGGCCTGACCCTTGACACTTCTTAATTCATTGCCAGGCGTTCGGTTTTTGTCAGCCACTTCTTGATGCGGTTTGAGTCGCCGTATTTACTCAGTTTACCCCAGGACTCGAGCAGGACGATGATGACCGGCCTCGCATTGATTTTGGTTTGCATCACTAAACAATTCCCGGCATCGCGTGTAAAGCCAGTTTTACTCAAGCGAATAGACCAGGTATCCCGCTTGACCAAGCGGTTGGTATTACCGAAAATGATTTCACGCTGGCTGTTTACGTCAGTAATGCTTTGCCTGGTTTGCGTGGTGAATTCCCGAATCAACGGGTATTCGCTCGCTACTATAACGATTTGCAGCAATTCCTGCGCCGTAGAGACATTATCATTGCTCAATCCGGCCGGATCAGCAAAACGGGTTTTTATTAGTCCAAGGCTGTGTGCCTTGCGATTCATGGCGTTGACAAACTCATTGCTACCGCCCGGATAAGTGCGCGCAAGAGCCATAGCCGCTCGATTTTCCGAGGCTACTAAGGCAATAAGCAATAAATCCTTGCGCGTAAATTTCATGCCTTTTCGCAGCCGCGATTTGGAATAACGTAACCGGTCTTTGTCAGCCTTACTGATAGCGATCAACTCATCCATATCCAGCTTAGCATCAAGCATCACCATAGCCGTCATTAACTTACTGAGTGAGGCCACCGGTACAACTTCCTCCGCATTACGTGAGATAATAACTTCGTTGTCATGCTCATCAAACACGATAGCTGCGTAGGAACGTAATTTAAGATTAACTCGACTGGCGTTTTCACGGATCAATTTCGCCGAAACATAGGTTTCTGGGATATTAGTGTCTGGAGCATTAGCTTCCACCCCAAAAACCACAGGAATCCAGCACAAGAGGATAAACAGGCTCATTATTTTCATGGTGCAACTATAGACCCGGCGACCGTATATTGTAAAGCATTACAAATACTTACGATGTGCTCTTCAGAAGCATGAGCAGGGTCAGTCCTTACATTTTCACGCGATTCCTTTCTACCTCATAATCTTTAACTGCTCGACTTACCGTGGCATAACTAACACCCAAAAATAAGTGGGGGCAGATCAGACTTTCTGGCTGATCAACGTGAAAAGTTTCATCTGACCCCACTTATTAGTCGCTTTTGGTCTTTAATTCGATTCACTTAAGCCATTCTAAGCCTTTTGAAATATTAAAACTAACACCAATAATTGTTGAATCTGTTGTGCCTAAATTAACATTCCCAACACTCTCATCTTCTTTTGTTCTTACTCTGGCTACAAATACGTCAATTGCTTCGAAACTATAAGCTATTCCTATACCTAAAGATTCTGATGGCGAGCTTGCTTTTGCCATAAATTTTAGAGATAAATTATCGGTGAATTTTTTATCATCGTAATCTATAAGTACATCTCCAAATTGATAATTGATACCCAGATAAAACGATGATGGTTTTTCCTTTTCTACTACACTGTTTGTAGTTTGATCATATGTTAATTGGTTGATATCGGTAACTGGCATATCAACAGATAAATACCAATTTTCTTTTGGGCCAAGAATCAATGTTTTGGAAGATAATTCTTTATCCCCACTATTTTTTGCAGAAACATGTAAATTCGACCTTTTATATTTTTGCATATACATAACACATTCCTTTATTTCATCGGCCTTAATTGATACTCCTGGTTTTATTGCTTCTATTATAGTAATGATTTCCTGGGCAATTCGGGATTTTCTTTTTTCTTCATTAAGCTCTATTGTTTTAGTATTATTAGGAACTTTAAGATAAATAACATCACCTGTTTTTGATATTATTCTAGCATCCTGATTGGACATTAGATCATGGTAATAATCGCTGCATTTGACTAGTTCAGCACTAGTTTTGGTTTCTGATAAAAACGCCCCAAGCAAGATAGTAGGACTAATAAGTAAAATTGCTGCAGATATCGATATGGCGATATTCATATTGAGCTTCCCCCAATAAAACGGACGATTTAATTGCAGGTATATTTTTCTTCGTATTCTACTGGTGTCATGTAGTTTAAAGAAGCAT
>CBDUHU010000737.1:0-2156 GCA_965366725.1 uncultured Kangiellaceae bacterium | reverse complement strand
ACTGGTTTCTGCTGTGAAATCAAGGAAGTCATTGTCTTTGGTGTTGATGAAAAATTGTGCAGTGCCTGAGTGTGGTTCCATCGTTCTGGCCATGGCAATTGTGCCAGTTTTGTTTGACAAGCCATTTTGTGACTCACACTTAATCGGTTTATTGACTTGTTTCTGGTTCATTTCCGCATCAAAGCCACCGCCCTGAATCATGAAGTTTTCAATGACTCGATGAAAGATTGTACCTTCATAGTGACCCGCTTTTACATATTCTAGAAAATTTGCCACTGTGTTAGGTGCTTTGTCAGCATCCAGCTCTAGTTTAATATCACCATGAGTTGTATGTATTGTAACCATTGTAAGTATTATTATCCGCTTTGATTAAAAGCCGCAATTCTAACTGATCCTGTAGATAAAGCGAACAAGGATATTTTAAGCGTAATAAAATAACCATTTTGTTTGGTTACCTGATATGCTTCGGGCTTTAGTCTGATTATAATTATAGAGTCCGGAATATCCATTTCAAACTGAGGAGGCGGTTTAAAAATGTTAAAGATTTACGATAGTCTTTCCCAAGGCAAGAAGGAATTTAAACCCATTGAGCCGGGAAAGGTTCGAATGTATGTGTGTGGAATTACTATTTATGATTATAGTCATATTGGCCATGCCAGAACATTTGTCGCATTTGATGTTATTGCTAAATATTTACGTTTTTCCGGTTATGATCTTCGATTTATCAGAAATATCACCGATATCGACGATAAAATAATTGCTCGAGCCAATCAGAATAATGAATCTTTTAGCCAGTTAACTCAGCGGTTTGAAAAGATAATGCATCAGGATTTTGCCGCATTAGGGATGACTAAGCCCGATGTAGAACCTAAGGCAACAGAGTCAATTGGTGAAATTATAGAAATTATAGAAACGCTAATCGAAAAAGATTATGCCTATCAGGGAGCCAATGGCGACATTTACTATCATGTTCCAAAGTTTGAAGAGTATGGCAAGTTGAGCAAGCAAAATCTGGAAGCCCTCCAGGTTGGAGAGAGGGTTGATGTAGCATCTGATAAACGCAACTCTATGGATTTTGTCTTATGGAAAATGGCTAAGCCGGGAGAACCGCATTGGGCCTCTCCCTGGGGGGAAGGGCGTCCGGGTTGGCATATTGAATGCTCTGCAATGTCCAAGAAGTGCCTTGGAGAGCATTTTGATATTCATGGTGGTGGCTCAGATTTGCAGTTTCCTCATCATGAAAATGAAATCGCTCAATCTGAAGCTGCAAATGGCTGTTGTTTTGCAAATACCTGGATTCATACAGGTATGGTGCAAGTTGACAAAGAAAAAATGTCAAAATCATTGAATAATTTTTTTACTATCCGTGATGTATTAGCTCAGTATCGTGCTGAATCAGTCAGATACTTTATGGTTTCAAGCCAATATAGAAGTCAGTTAAACTACAGTGAAGACAACTTAAAATCTGCTGATGCTGGTTTAGAAAGGTTGTATCTATCATTGCGTGATCTGGATCTGGAAGAGCTACCCGAGGTATCGCCTGAAAATCAGTATACTGTGAAGTTTAAAAAGGCGATGGATGATGATTTCAATACGCCTGAAGCGATTGCCGTATTGTTTGAGCTTGCTAAGGAAATTAATCGTGTTAAATCAGAACAGCCGCTAGAAGCGATAAAACTGGCAGCGATATTAATCACACTTGGAGATGTATTAGGTTTATTGCAACAATCCCCGGAAGTATTTTTAAAATCAAGTGTTGGTGGGAATGATGATGATGTCGCATTGATTGAAGGGTTAATTGTTGAGCGCAATGAAGCAAGAGCTGCTAAAGATTGGGCTAAAGCTGATCAGATCCGTGACCAATTTCAGCAAATGGGGATTGTTTTAGAAGATAAGGATGGTAAAACCGGTTGGCGTAGAGTGTGATAGATTATCTCAGCTAACAGATGTTCGCTCAGGTCATACCAGATAGAAGCGATAAACAAGGGATAATGGCGCGGTTTTTTGCTGGGTTCCAGGATAATTGCATTAAAGGTGGATGATAATTCATTGAATTTAAACGAACTGCAATGGCTGCGTTCCCTAATTTAATAAGGTTTATTATATGAGTCGTACAGAATCTTTCTCCAGAGAAGAGTTAATTGCTTGTGGTAAAG
>CBDUHU010000736.1:0-2160 GCA_965366725.1 uncultured Kangiellaceae bacterium | reverse complement strand
TATATCACTTTCGCTAAAGTAATCTCCTTCAACCAATGGCTGCTCAATCATTGAGAAGTATTTATCACTGACCGTAATAAAACTTGGTGTAAACTGCTCACCCGACTCTGCCTCAGTTAATGCAAACAGGCTAAACTCTCCCAAGGGTGAGCTTGAACGAGTAATAGTATCAATTTTTGGCAATAAACTCAGTTCATTCAATGCCTGACCCAACATAACTTTTTTCTCATCATTTGATGGTTGAACTGGTGTTGTAAAGGATAACGTAAGACTGTATAAGTCTTTAACAACAAAGCCCATTGGATTATTCATCATCTGTTGAGACTTGTAATACAGATTGGCATTAATAAATATCAACAATGCAGCTATTGCTACCTGACCACTAATCAAAATTTTACGAATACTTTTTGATACCTGTACACCAGTACCTTTACCACTGGTTTGTAGTGTTTGATTTAGCGCCTGGTAATTTATCATTTTGTTTCCTAAACTCGCAAAAACCAGTGAAAACAATAACAGGAGGATCAGTGAAATCCCAATAGTGATATAGCTTACATTTAACTCACTAACTCTTGGCAGTACTCCAATCATATTCTGTTTCAATAACCATAAAGCTGCAACGACTATCAAAAGCCCAATTAAGGTTGAAATAAACATCAATAGTCGCGATTCTGAAAAAAAGTATTTAAACAAATCTCCTTTTGTTGCGCCAACCGCAGCACGAATTGATAGAGAATGTTGCTGTTGTGCCGTACGTGAAATGAATAAGTTGAATAAATTTGCACAGGCAATAATTACAAGCCCGATAATTCCAATAACTAACATCCATATTGCACTTTCACTAGTTTTCATGATTGTCGATTTAAACGAATGTAGTTCCATATTAATTCGCCAACTATCAAAAAAGTCCATTCCTGAAACTGCATCTTTCCACTTGTCGTTAACTAAAGGGGTGATCGTCTGTTGCGCCTGGAGAGAGTTATACTCATCTTTTAGCTTACCCGCTAACATGATAGTATCGTCAAGGCTCCACCAGACCTCCCTTTGCCCGCTTGCAGGATTGAAATCCCACGGCATCCAGATACCAGTTTTGATTCCGCGCTTGTATATCTGAGGCTCTAAAAATGACTTGGCCAAAACACCGACTACCTGAAAATTAACACCGTTAAAAGTAATCTTTTTTTCCAATATATTTTTGTCACCATCAAATTCACTTTGCCAGGTTTTATAATCTAATATGGCAACGGGGTTACTTGTTCCAAGTGCCTCGCTGGTTTCAAAATATCTGCCAAGAATTAGCTTTGCCCCTAGAATAGAAAACCACTCAGGAGTTACATAAGCGGTATTGATTGTAGGTAAATCCTTTGACGAACTTAACACTTGCTGAGAATAGGCAATCAACGAAGATTTCTGAAAAACATTCTGGTTCTCATACAAATGAATTAGACCGGGATAGGTATACGCCCGAGTTTCGCCAGTCTCATTAATTAGTACACTATCTACTCTGTGTAACTTATCCTGTTCTGGGTAAGGTAATGGCTTAAAGATAAGATAATAAGCTAAGGTAAAAACCGATAATAACGCACCGAGTGATAACCCCATAGTGGCAATAACCGTAATTACAAACCCTGGAGTCTTTTTTAATCTTTGCCAAACTAATAATTCAGAAGAAATAATATTCATCATCTACAGCCATTTTTTGATTATTAATAAACCTGTTCAGCCACCATTCGAAATGTGCTTTATTGAAGGAACAAGCATTAGACTTAATTTATGGATATCAATTTAAACTCACATCAGGACTCTATTATAATATTTGATGAAGAACCTACAATATTCGATATATCTGAAAGTATGTACTTTTCATTAGGTGTAGCCCCGGAAATAACCTGGATAAATCTCCCAGCCCTCTTACCAAATTTAATTTTTTTCATCGTTGCATTCTGATAGTTTTCATCTACCGCAAACATATTGACAGTGGTTAAGGCTTTAACATTCGCCGGTCGTTCCAGATAAACGGTATTCTCTAACACATCAATAATTATTTTACCGTCAACATTGAGTTGTGGCCTGGCACTTGCTGGTAACTCACTTGATAGCGCTATCTCTATATCAACAGTATTATTATCAACAATTGGATCGATCCTACTGACAACACCA
>CBDUHU010000735.1:0-2164 GCA_965366725.1 uncultured Kangiellaceae bacterium | reverse complement strand
ACATTGGATACGTAATGAGTTCTAACTGTGTGATCCGTTAGATTTTTCAGCGCTTCAGTGACCATTTGTGGTCCCAGATTTGAGCCGCCAACTCCGATGTTAACAACATCCCTTATGGGTTTTCCGGTATAGCCTCTCCAGTCGCCTCTTCTCACCTGACTGACAAAATACTCCATTCTTGCCAACTCACTTTCTACTTGTTCAGTGACATTGATATTGTCAAGGTTAAGTGTTGTTTTTGAACGGTTTCTTAGTGCTGTGTGCAGAACCGCACGGTTTTCTGTTTTATTGATACGCTGGCCATCGAACATTGATTTCCGCCAATATTCAACTTCAGACTCGCTTGCCAATTCGAGCAAGCATGCCATTGTTTCAGCTGTTATCAGGTTTTTTGAATAATCGAGTAGAAATCGATTTAGTTCAACTGAAAAGTGACTAAATCGATTCTCATCTTCAACAAATAGATCACGCATATGACGGAATTTCATTTTTTCAGCGTGAGCTTCAAGCTTTTTCCAACTCGTTAATAATTGTCGTTCTGTCATATTCTGGACCTGATAAATGGTGGTCATTTTGGGCAAATTTTCAGTTAGTTTGCCTTGATGAGGATATATCTAAATATATTCTGCTAAATAATATATAGTACAAATGACAGCGCTGTCAATTGGTATGTGTCATATTTTAATGTTATAGTCCCGACGCTGGTAGAATGGTCACTAAACTAGATAATTAGCCATTAACTAAGAAAAACAGGTAGGTATAATATTGAAAGAATGGAATTCTCCTTTGCGCAATAAAACACAGTTATTGAATTTTGTTCTTGCTCAAGGAGTAATCACTTTATGAGTGTCACCATTAATGATGTAGCCAAACACGCGGGTGTTTCAATGAAAACCGTGTCCAGGGTTATCAATAATGAACCTGCGGTGAGAAAAGCGACTCACGATAAGGTAATGTCCTCAGTAAAGTTATTAAACTACCGACCCAATAACTCTGCTCGCAGTTTGGCGGGAACTCGTTCCTATACAATTGGTTTTATCTACGATAACCCAAATGCCTATTATGTTATCGATATGCAAAACGGTATTCTATCTGAGTGTAGAAAGAAAAATTTTGAATTATTAATCCATCCTTGTGATCATCGCTCTGCTGATCTGGAAGAAGAACTGACCAATTTAATTAATCACTCACGGATCGCTGGTGTGGTACTCACTCCACCGTTTTCTGAAATGCCTAATGTGGCTAAAATGCTGGAACGTATGGGCTTGCCTTTTGTGCGTATTATTTCTGGTATGGAAAAAGGTAAGCAGGCCGCGTCATGTATCTTTATCAATGATCACGAAGCTGCTTATTCTATCACTCAACACCTGCTGGATCTTGGTCATCAAAGAATCGGTTTTTTGTGTGGTGGTAAGGAGCATCATTCCAGTATTGAACGCCTTGAGGGTTATAAGGCGGCACTTATTGACAATCAGGTGCGCCCGAACAAGCAACTGGTCATTGATGGTGAGTATTCATTTGATTCTGGTGTTAAGGGGGCTAAAAAGCTGCTTGGAAGGAAAAACCGACCCACTGCCATTTTCGCCAGTAATGATGAAATGGCCGCTGGAGCCTTGTTCGCTGCACGCCTGTCGGGTGTTTCTATCCCTGAAGAACTCTCTATTGTTGGTTTTGAAGATAGTCCATTTTCACGCCAAACCTGGCCCAAGCTGACAACTGCTCACCAGCCCAATAAATTTATTGCGCAACAGGCCGTTAGCTTACTGATTGCTAATGTTCAAGGAAAATCCAGCGAACAAATCCAGGAAAGCAATATGGTTAGAAGTTTCAGTCCTCAGCTTGTCATCAGGGACTCTACTGGACCAGTCGCATAATCTAGCAGGGCTGTCAGGTAAGTTCTGTTTTTCAACCGATTTTCAGGTTTCAGCCCATTTCACGCTTTGGAATGTCATATTCGCGTCATATAAGCTTCATATACTTGTCACAAGTGGTTTATAGAATGCGCCTGTTGAAATTAATTAAGTCTACCCAGCGGGGAAAATATGAAAAATACTTTAATTGCATTATCATTAATGGCGCTATCAGGTAATTTGATGGCTGCTGGCCGAGATACGATGAATGCGGTTGGCTCATCGACAGTTTATCCTTTCTCTACGGTTGTTGC
>CBDUHU010000734.1:0-2172 GCA_965366725.1 uncultured Kangiellaceae bacterium | reverse complement strand
AAGGTTAACTATGATATCTGATAATAGGGCTATACTAGAGCGCGTCGAAGTTCTTGAAACTAAAATAACATTTCAAGATGAATTGATTGAACAACTAAACCAATCTCTGATCGATCAGCAAGCGGATATTCGCAAGTTGACTCGGCTGGTGGAAAGGCTTAATGCCCAGCTTGACGATATCCAACAACCCAATATTGCCAATGCGAACGAAGAAGCACCGCCGCCACATTATTAAATAGTCTGAACCTTGTTTGAATAAAAAATGCGCCTGACGGCGCATTTTTTTTTAACCAATATTTAACCGACAATTAAGCCGAATACTTCTCAAAGACAAGACTCGCGTTAGTACCACCAAAACCAAAACTGTTTGACAATACTCGATTAAGTTCAGCATCCTCAGTTTTAGTCACAATAGGCAATCCTTCAGCGTCCGGATCCATATTTTCAATGTTGATTGAACCAGCAATAAATCCATTTTGCATCATAATCAAACTGTAAATAGCTTCGTGAACACCTGTTGCTCCCAATGAGTGGCCCGCAAGTGATTTTGTTGAACCTATTTTAGGTAGCTTGTCACCAAAAGTTTCTTTAATGGCAGTTAGTTCAGCGGTATCTCCAACTGGAGTACTAGTACCATGGGTATTAACATAATCCACTCCACCATCGATATCATGAAGAGCTTGCTGCATACAACGAACCGCTCCCTCGCCTGAAGGGGCAACCATATCATAGCCGTCAGAAGTCGCACCGTAGCCGATAACTTCGGCATAAATTTTAGCCCCTCTGGCTTTAGCGTGTTCAAGCTCTTCGAGCACTAAAACACCACCACCAGACGATATAACAAAGCCATCTCTGGTTTCATCGTAAGGTCTTGATGCTTTTTCAGGGGTATCGTTATACTTTGAAGACAATGCTCCCATTGCATCAAACAATAAAGTCAGACGAAAGTCTTCTTCCTCACCGCCGCCAGCAAACATGATATCCTGCTTACCCATCATGATCTGTTCATATGCATTACCAATACAGTGGGCACTGGTAGCACAGGCAGAAGATATTGTGTAGTTAATCCCTTTAATCTTATACGGAGTAGCCAGACATGCTGATGTAGTACTGGCCATTGTCTTAGGAACAGCATACGGACCAACACGCTTAACACCTTTTTCCAGGCAAATATTAACCGATTCAACCTGAACCTTCTGCGAACCGCCACCTGATCCCATAATTAATCCGGTACGGGTATTAGAAACCAGTTCATCCGGTAGGTTTGCATCAGCAATCGCCTGAGTCATCGCAATATAAGCGTAAGCCGCAGCGTCCCCCATAAAACGAACAACCTTGCGATCAATATGCTTTTTTATATCGATATCAGGCCAGCCTGCGACCTGACTTCTCAAGCCAACTTCCCGATATTTTTCCTTAAAACGAATTCCTGAACGGCCTTCTCTCAATGAATCAGTGACGCTTTCTACATCATTGCCCAAGCAGGATACAATTCCCATACCCGTGACTACGACTCGTTTCATTCTAATTCCTCATAAATAAGTTTAACTACACTTTACTCATCAATCTTTCTCAGCTTTGAGAAAACCAGTAATTGACACAACCTTTAATTGACACAACCTTTAATTGACCCAACCTGTAATTGACACAACCAGTACCCCTGGCAGTTTTATCGTTAATCACTAACGATTAAAAATCTTCTGTTGACTCAAAAAGTCCAACTCGTAAATTTTTAGCCGTATATATTTCTCGTCCATCGACCAGCATTTTTGCATCTGCAATCACAAGCGCCAGACCTTTTTTCAAGACACGGCGTATATCAACCACATATTTAACCAGTTTTGCTGATGGTAATACCTGACCAACAAACTTAATCTCTCCAGCGCCTAATGCTCTTCCTTTGCCGGGATTTCCCATCCAGGATAGAAAAAAGCCACTTAACTGCCATAAAGCGTCCACTCCAAGACACCCTGGCATTACTGGATCAGATTCAAAATGACAACCAAAAAACCAAAGGTCAGGATTGATATCCAGTTCAGCTATCACCTGTCCTTTACCGTATTCTCCACCTTCATCACTAATACTGGTAATACGATCCATCATTAGCAGGTTGGGTAGGGGTAAACGGGCACTTGGACGTCCTTCGGTGGCAGTTCCAATTAGCTCGCCTTT
>CBDUHU010000733.1:0-2176 GCA_965366725.1 uncultured Kangiellaceae bacterium | reverse complement strand
TTTTTTGTGCCAGAGATTGACGAGAATAATCTTGAATCAAGCGTTGATTAAATTTGATCGTTCCGCTGGTCGGCACATTCTTACGGTATAAACAGCGAAGTAAGGATGATTTTCCCGCACCATTAGGGCCAATAATACCGACAAACTCCCCCCTGCTAATTGAAAAAGTCAGGGCTTCCAGAATTGGCTTTTTGTCTACTCGCCAGCCGAGTTTTTCAACTTCAAGCATTTGAAGCAGGTTTGAGTGAGGTTCAATTGTTTGATTAACATCAATCACTTAAATAAGCCTGGTTTAATTATTCAGGCGGTTTCAGTGGAGTGAGTGAAATCAGTAACGGTCACATATAAGCCGACAGAGGCTCAGGAATAACGGGAATTTACTTTCACTTTGCCACCGAGTAACCCGCTCGGGATAACAATAGACAGTCGAAAAACAACCGGTCTTTAGTAGTCAATTGCGTTCGGCAGGTCTCCTGACTTATAGAGTTAACCTCAAAACCCCTTCCCGGCAGATGGATTCCACCAGTGGATATAGTTTTTCGCTCTACTTACAGTTGCGGGTACAGTCGCGGATTTTAACCACGTTCCCTATATTTGAAATAACAATCAGCGTAATAAAAATGAAAGCTTTTCAAAGTATGCCTTTCAGGCACCGGACAGCAGCGGAATTATAGCATAAGCAAAATATAGAAAATAGCCCGTGAGCCGCCGATACCCAACTCCCTTGTACGGCAGATCGCAAGGGAGCCAGATATGGAGCCTACAGGGAACAGGGAAATTAGTCTTCGTTTTCCAGCCAGCGTATGGCTCTACTTTTCTGGCTAAAGACTTCAGCCTCAACAGATGTCTTTGAAATCAACAGCTTATATACAGCAAGCAAGGCGTTATTGAGAGTGTCATTAGCAATTAATGCTAGCTTATAACTTGGCCCTCTCTTTAGAAAATATTTCGAAACTAACTGGGCGTGCTCTTCAATTTCTGCCATTTCCATTTCAGGATAGGCATTGCTGTAATCGTAGCAGGCATTAATATTATATTTAAAATCCGGATGCTCCAGTAATTGAATAAATGAATCATCCAACATTGATCTGGTCACACTCCCTGAAAAACTCAATTCGGCATATCCCTTACCAGTATTTATTTTTAGATCAAGAAATGAATATAGTTCGGGTTGACGTAACATCGCTCAAACTTCTCAAATAGAGATAAAACCACTATAGAATCATATAGTTAGTCGCACGTGATTAATTGTTTGTCATTCTAAGGTAATTAGCAAGTTTGTATATATGCAATCTGAGATATAATGGGAAATTAGGTAGGTTTTAATCTAAAAACGAGTTTTTTATTCCAATTAGTCCTATTTTAAAATGGTGTAATACTTTTCAGCCAGCTAGTTGCCTGGTCAATATCATCAGTTATTAGCACGTCAACTTGGGTTCTGGAAAGAAAGAGTTTATAAAACTCAGCTAACATTTTGGTCATTTCGTCAGCATATACAAAAGCAAGTCTATAACTATTGCCTCTTTTATCCCTTAAGTCTTGCGCAAACTGTGACATTGATTCTGTTTCTTTAAAATCAATATCAACTAAAGCGCAGCGCAGGTCATAACAGCCTGCCATATTAGTTTCAAAGTCTGAATGGTTTACAGTTGCAGAAAAAGCCTGTTCAAAGTCAGCCAGTTCGATCACACCAAAAAACTGAAGGTTAACAATGGCGGTTTTTTTATCAATATTAATAAGAAATCGCCTCTCCCCACTGTTGCTAACTGTATGATTCATTGTTCTCCAAACTCTGTTAAGCTACGATACATTATCGGAATTTCTAATAGATTGCCACATTTCCTCTTTTTGTTCACCAGTTCGGGCTAGTAAGCGACAATACACAAATAACAAGTCTGACAGGCGGTTTAAATATATTCGCCCACACTCATTAATTGATTCATTAGCAGCCAGAGTTACCACTCTTCTCTCCGCTCTTCGGCAAACGGTCCTTGCCAGATGACAGCTAGTTGTTGCAAGGTTACCCTTAGGCAATACAAACTCCTTCAACGGTGGTAACTGTTGATTAAATTCTTCTAACCATAAATCTAACTGTTCGATATGTTTAATTTCGATCAATTGATAACCAGGCATAGCTAATTCGCCACCCAGATCAAACAATTGATGTTGAACCTGA
>CBDUHU010000732.1:0-2183 GCA_965366725.1 uncultured Kangiellaceae bacterium | reverse complement strand
TGAGCCTGTACGAGATCGAAATAATAAGGTTGTTGGTTCATTTGCGATTTCGAGTTTTGCAAAGCGTAAAGTCAATGAGTTTCAAAAGGCGCTACTAAAAATATCTGCCTATATGGTGAGTCTTGTATTAAACAAGCAGGATGAAGACAATCGAATGGAGCAGGCCGCCTATTTCGATCAGTTAACAAATCTGCCCAATCGAGCACTTTTCAAATTACGCTTTGATCAGGCTATCGCTTGTGCTGATCGAAATAATAGTGATTTAGCCATTTGTTTTATCGATCTGGACAAATTTAAGCTGGTTAATGATCTGGCCGGGCATGAAGAGGGCGATAAAGTATTACAAAATGTAGCTATGCGAATGTTAGCCTGCATTAGAAAAGAGGATACCCTGGCAAGATATGGTGGCGATGAGTTTGTGTTGCTGGTCGAGGGAGTTCAGGAAAGAAATGAAATTCTTTCAATTGGTAAAAAGCTGATGAATACCTTTGATGCACCAATAGAGACCGATAAATCCAACTATTCAGTTTCAGCCAGTATCGGTATTAGTCTTTACCCAAAAGACGGATTGGAGATTGAGAGTCTGGTTCAAAGTGCTGACAGGGCGATGTATGGAGTCAAATCCTCCGAAGAAGATGTCGTAAGAATGGATAAAATTCAATTCTCAAACTGATTTGGACTGTTTCAACTTAACCATTAATCAGACTACATTACCAATAGTTATTCCACGATAGCCGTTAATTAGTGGCTCAAATCTGTCGACAGGTTCACTATTCAGTTCAATTATCATTATATTGAATGAAGCTTGTGAATAAGAAAGTTGATTTTACCTCTAACCTGTTACCCCTCTCCGGTGAGCTTATTGAGCAGGTTAAGCTGTATGACAGTAAAGAATTATATTGGCTAAGTGGCTACTGCTCCGGATTGGCTGATGCGCGGCAAAACCAACATGGTGAGGAGGTGCAAGTTGAAAGTAATAGTCAACCATCAACTAAACTCAAAACTGTGGTGTTATATGCTTCGCAAACTGGTAATGCGCAGTCTATTGCGGAATCATTATTTCAAAGTTTAGGCGATGCCGGGCTTGATTCTGAGATAGCTTCAGTTGCTGACTTTAAATTAACTAAGTTAAAAGATCAGCAGATAATATTACTGGTGGCTTCAACCCATGGTGAAGGAGAAGCACCTGACGATGCAATTGAATTTCATGAGTTTTTGTTAGGAAAGAAATCGCCAAAACTGGATGGACGGTATCATTCCGTTTTATCTCTTGGTGACTCCAGTTATGAGTTTTTCTGCCAAACGGGTAAAGATTTTGATAACGCCTTAACTAAGCAAGGTTCTCAGGCATTAGTCAAACGGGTTGATTGTGATCTGGATTTCCAACAATTATCTATGAGTTGGATTAGTGATGTTGTGGCAGAAGTCAGTCGACTTAATGGAGAGTTGAGCACTCAGCGTACCGTCAACGCAGAGCCTCTAGCTGCAAAGGCCGTCTATTCAAAAGAAAGTCCTTTTTTAGCGAAAGTTCTTACAAACCAGAGGGTAACAGCGCGTGGTTCGACAAAGCATATTAATCATCTTGAGTTTTCGTTAGATGCAAGTGGTATTTCTTATCAGCCTGGCGACTCTCTGGGAGTATGGCCCAAAAACAATCACCAGACTATTTTAGAAATTCTTTCGTTGGTTGATTTGTCCGGGACTGAAATTGTCTCAGTTAATAGTAAGGAAATTTCCCTGACTCAGGCGCTATCAGATCGCTTAGAAATATCACTACTTAACAAAGGTTTTATTGAGCAGTATGGAGCTTTGTCGGCTAATGAAGAGATCATCGCGATTGCTCAAGGGCAATTCTCCAGCTACAGCAAAAATCATCAGGTTGTTGATGTTATTAGTCTCTCTCCACTCAAGTTACAACCGCAGCAGCTGGTAGATTTATTAAAACCACTTAAACCACGGATGTATTCTATTGCTTCGAGTTTGGCAGCAAATCCGGAAGAAGTTCATTTAACTGTGGCGCTAGAGCAAGCAGAAAATGAATCGACTACCCGATTGGGGACCGCGAGTCACTTTCTTGTTAACAACCTTGAAGAAGATGATGAGGTTGAGATATTTGTTGAGGCTAATCGGCATTTTAAACTCCCGGATAATAATCAACCAGTGATTATGATAGGCCCTGGAAC
>CBDUHU010000731.1:0-2185 GCA_965366725.1 uncultured Kangiellaceae bacterium | reverse complement strand
TTGAATTTTATTCCATGCATTTTTAAGTAACTCATTTTGATTGTATAGAGCAATTTCATTAAGTGACTCGGGGGTAACAACAAGTTGTCCATTATCTGATTTAACTAATTCTCCATATCTCCAGACACCACTTTGCACATTAGACGGTTTTCCAGGCTCGGTATAAGTCAAAACTCCCTGTCCGTCAAAGTACCCATAATTAAAATCTCCTTTATAATAACGACCATCACTTCCCCAATACTCTCCCGGTCCGTGAAGTTCACCCTGCAAAAAAACTCCTTGAAACCTGTCGCCACCAGGCTCGATTAATACTCCATTCCCATCAAAAAGCCAGTGTTTGAACTCCCCTTCATAATGAGTCCCATCCTCACTTTCAAAAACCCCTTTGATAATCTGATTTTCGACATAATCACCTTTATAAACACTTCCAACAGAATAAAAAGTACCTTCTCCATGATAATAGCCACTCTCAAACTCACCAACATACTTTATGTCTGGAGAGTAAGTCATAGTCCCATAACCTGATATTTTCCCATATTTAAATTCACCTTCGTATGTCCATAAATCAGGCTTAACCTGTTTTCCCTGTCCATGAAACATTCCATCCAGAAAATTCCCCTCATACATTGCTCCATCAGGCCATACAAGCTTGCCTTTACCATTAAACCAGCCATCTTGTATATCGCCCTCATAAACAGAGGCATCTGGTAAAATTGTTACCTGCCCACGGTTGACAAAGAAGCCCCAGATAATTATTAAGGTGACAAAAACTCCAGCAAAAAATGAAAAGGAAATAAAATGTGTTTGATTATTCATGCTCTTCAGCCAACTCTCTGATTGGTATTATTTGCTCGGTATTGTTTAACCGGTATTATTTGAAACATAACGCACATACCTCTCATCAGAATTAAGTATGAACAAACAGACAATCGATGTACTTCCATTCAGCCACCGGATCTGTCACTTGATTTATCAGCAAGAAAAATATCAGACTGGCTAGCTTATCCGGTAAACTACCAGATAACTGACTTACCACTTTCCTTTATCATTGTTCGACAATAATAGTTTGTTAAGAGTATCGACTAATTGCTTTTGCTCTGATGATATTTCACTATCGACTTCCACGACCCGTAACACCAGCTCAATAATTGACTTCCGTTGCTCAGTTGAGAACTTATTCAGCGATGTTTCCAGTATTTTATCGACATTTTTAAGAAAATGACTTTCGTGTTGCAACAGAAATGAAGTAGCGGCAAATAGCTCTTTTGCTTTTTCTGTGTTCAGGTTGAACTCTTGGGAAAAAATAGTTAGTAGCTCACATTTAAGCTCTTTACTAATTTCTCCTTCTAATTTTGCAGCGCCTAACAAAACAACCGCAGCAGCATCCATAGGTTTATCCAGGGTATAGACAGGGTTTTGACCATAAGACTTTCGCCATTGATACCTTCTATACCAGAGAAAAGGATTGATACTACTAATTGAAAAGCCTGAGCGTTGGAGACTATTTAGCGCCCAGAATAATCCGCCCAGGGCTGTAATTAATCCTATTACAATATGCATATTTTATAACCTTTCTTTATTCTTTATCGGTGATGTCATGTTATTAACGTTGTTCAGAGCTTGGGACTGAGTTACAGCTTCTAACGAATTCTCGCGGTAAAAAAGCTAATTTATTGGCGAGCTATCCTACAATCCTGTTTACCGGAAAGCACAGGCCAAGGGGTTAGCTCGATTATCTTGCGGTCAGTAGACTCAGAACCGTTAAATTACAGCTAAATAAAGACATATGGTTATTAAAATCCGGACAATCGATAGCAATATTCTGACAATTTGCTGGAATATCAAACTAAACCCCTTAAAATAGTAAAAATATCCTTTTATCCGGGATTAGTTGGAGCCAATAATCCTGATTGTTTAATGGAGTTAGTCAATGCTAAAACTTTATGGTTTTCCAGTTAGTAATTACTTTAATATGGTTAAACAGGCATTACTGGAAAAGGAAATTAAATTTGAGTTGGTAGTTACTATCCCCGATCAGAGCGAGCAACATCTTGCGCGCAGTCCAATTGGCAAGGTTCCGGTTATCCAGACCTCACACGGCTACCTGAGTGAAACTAATGTCATTCTTGAGTATCTGGAACAATCTTATCCAGACACCAAACCACTTATGCCGGGCGATCTTTTT
>CBDUHU010000730.1:0-2195 GCA_965366725.1 uncultured Kangiellaceae bacterium | reverse complement strand
CTACCACTCATATGACGACGTTCCACTCCATTTCGCCGATCTTTACTACTCCGCATGCGCTTTTGAGAAGACCAGGTTACGTCCTGCTCCACTTTTTCGCTCAACTTTGTATCCTCTATCGACATTGACAGCTTTCCATATAATTAAGCTTTGACCGAGTTTAGTCACGGGCTGATTCTCAAATGAACCAACATCTCAAATAAGTATAGTCCTTTTTAGTGCGGATAGGGGAAATGTCTTCAATATTATTCATCTTATGGCTCATAATACTGGGAGTTTGAGATTTTTTTAAATTTTGCCAGAATAAGAAATTATTTTGTGCCACAATTGATCAGGTTGTAATCAAGAGGTTTTCCCATAGTTCAATGGATAAATTTAACGACCCCACCTACTTAAGGAAAAAACAATCGTCAGATTCCCCTCAGTTATCAGCTGAGAATGCTAATAGTCTCGAATCTAAAATACAAGAGAATTTACAGCTCAAACAAGCACTTCAATCGCTTATTGATAGCGCGAATCAAAACCAGCAAACACAAGAGAAATTCTATGAACTGGAACTTTACTGTCTTGAATCACAATCTTACGAAAACCTTTTAAAAAGGATACTTATCGATCTTAAAACAAAACTACGCCTCTCTCAGGTTCAATTGTTAATAGTCGATCCTGAGCAGGAAATTCAACAACTTACCTATGAGATATATGGAAAAATCGAATATCCAAACCTCAGTTATGTCAACACCACCAAACCGATAAGAAATATTTATAGCGGCTTGGTTAAGATTACTCTCAGTCAGGAAGAAACACTGATCAACCAGTTGTTTTCAGAAGTAAAAGGAGTGAGCCATAGTGCTGCGCTCTTACCGCTTGTCAGAGGTTCTCAAATAATTGGTAGCTTGCATCTGGGTAGCCGTGATAAATCTCGCTTTAGTCCAGCACTTGGGTGCAATTTTCTTCAACACCTGGCCTCAGTAATCAGCGTTTGTATTGAAAACTCACTGAACCAGGAGAGATTCAAACATTTGAGCCTGGTTGATTTGCTCACCAGAGTACGTAACAGACGTTATTTTTTCCAGACTCTCTCAAAAGAAATAGCCCGTTCCAGTCGTTCACACAATCCATTATCTTGCTTATTTATTGACATTGATCATTTTAAACAGGTAAATGATGAGCGCGGACATTTAATTGGTGATAAAGCCTTACGCCAAGTTGCCAAATCCATCCAGCCCTTGTTACGACCATCTGATGTTTTAGCCCGTTTTGGTGGTGAAGAATTTACCGTTTTACTGACTAATACTGAGCTTAAGCAGGCACAAACAATCGCTGAACGAATCCGCGGCCATATAGCAACTATTGATATTGAAGATGATAATAGCCATTGCTTCAAAGTTACAATATCAGTGGGAGTGAGTAACTGGGATCCCGAAAAAGGAGAGTTGAGGGATGTTAACTATATTCAAAATCAACTAATTCAAAATGCAGATAAAGCCGTTTATCAAGCCAAAAATGACGGTCGAAACTGCGTTAGAATCGTGCTGTAAATTTCAGATAAACAGTAAAAAAGTTAGCTTGATGGTTCAAATAGCGGCAAATACTTTTCATGATCTTTACCAGACACATGCCATCCTGAATAATCCCTTCTTGGCTGCAAGGTATACCTGTCAACGTAGTTTTTGCGTAGCTGATCAAAGTGAACACCAATATTTTCTGTTGTGCTTGCCAATAACTCAAGTGAATCTGAATGAATATTATACACGGACAACAAAAGTGGCCCCCACCCTTCCCAGTCTATTCTGTCTAAAGTTAATAAATCGATATTGAGTGTGTTTCCAGGCGGTAACATTTGATTTTCGTTTATAATGATGGGTAAATTAAAATATTGGCAGAAATTCCGATAAATAATATAACTCCCCCGGCTTTTACCTTCTAGAGTATGACCTGCAATATGTGGCGTGGCAATTAAACACAGCTTTGCCAATTCCAGATCAATCCAGGGTTCATTTTCAAATACGTCCAAAACCACTTTAGCAGCCTTTTTATTTCCATTCAGATATTGATAAAGAGCAGCGTTGTCAATCACTTCTCCGCGAGACGCATTAATTAATAATTGTTCACTTGAAAGCTGGTTTAATACAACCTGATCAAACATGTGAAATGTCTTATCTTCACCCTGAAAAGTAATGGGTACATGTAAACTG
>CBDUHU010000729.1:0-2196 GCA_965366725.1 uncultured Kangiellaceae bacterium | reverse complement strand
ACCACATCACGCGTTAATAAGAAGGTATCTTTTCCCACAGCTCTGAGAAAGTAAGGACCGGTATTTCCACCCAGTCGACAACCATGTTTCTTCAGATAGAGCCACAATTGGGTGATTTCATCCGCAGGCCAGTCAGCGATAAACTGCCCAAACCCCTGATGCTTTTTACTTTCTGTATGAACAAAATAAGCGTTTTCTCTAGCCGCCTTAACTTTAATATGGTTACGGATAATACGGGTATCTTTCGCCATCTTTTCAATTTGCTCATCACTAGCCAGCATTAGTTTGCCAGGCTCAAGCCCCCACAATACCTCTTCAAATCCAGGCCATTTGTTTTCAACAACTCGCCAGACAAAGCCTGATTGAAATATTTTCTTAACCATAGCCGATAAATAATCGCTATCAGGCAGCGCAATCAATTGCTTTTTGTTGGCGGATTGAGGGAGCAACGCATCTAAAGCTTTATTGCTCCCCTTCCGCTCACTGGCTCGCTGGTAAATCGCTGGAAATTTTTCCATCAAAAACCTTACTTGGCTGTACAGCTATGTTCTTTTGCCAAGGTTTCATCAACCACTTCAAATACTGCCTGAGTGCTTCCCGCAGCTGTGGTGCTAGTGAGATATCGATGATTAATAAGTACCTGTGGCACGCTGGCAATTTTATAATCCCCTAGCAGTTTATAGTCTGCCTGAATCGATTTAGTCATCGCTTCCTGATCCTCAAGCGTCTGTTTTGCTTTTACTGGATCAGCGCCTTGAGCAACCAGAAACTCTACTGCTTCTTCCGGCGAAGTAAAAAGTTTCTTTTCTTCGTGAAAACGTTTAAATAATGCTGGTATTGTTTTGTCTAACACACCCAATAACTTGGCAGCATGGTGAACTAAAACCATTGAGCCCATTTCTTTACGTCCTAAATCCCAGGGGACGCTGCGAAACTTAACCTTACCACCATTTTTCTCACGCCACGCCTCAGCAGCAGGCTCCAAATTGTAACAATGAGGGCATTGATACGCGAAAAACTCAATAACAACCGGCTCATCACATTCAGCCTGAGGCTCAACTATCTGATAGCGTTCACCCATTACTGGTGTGGCAGCTGCATGATCATGATTGTGATCATGCGCTTCTTCAGTTTCACTGGTTGCCGGAGCATCAGCGGTATCATTTGCTTTGTTACTCGGTGTAGATTTTGCTTCCTGGGTTACTTCAGCAGGCGCCTGTTTTGCATCTTCCTGTTGCTGGCAAGCAGTCATAAAAAATAGGCTGGTAATTATTATCGTTATATATTTCACAATTATTCCTGAGCTTATTGGATGAAAATTAAGCCAGCATGATAACAATAAAGCAAAGCGAGGCATAGTCAAAGGCTACTTAGAATAGAGCCTCTTGACATTATTCCAAGAATAATAGATGAATAAATTAAGATATCACTAAACCGTAACAACCTTTGCGCAGCCAGAGAAACAAAACAATCAACGCCATTAGTAGTGTTGCTGCAAACAATATCATCACAATTGGTATTGCCGAGCCATTGAAAAAGTAACTTAGCAATGGCCCTGCCAACGCACCACAAGCAAACCTCAGACAGCCAATCACTGCTGTTGCAGTTCCCGTTTGAGTAGTAAATTGCTGTAAAATCATCGAGTCAGAGTTTGCGACAATAACCGTGATAAACGCCAGAGTTGTTATCAAACAGGCAACTAAATATACAGGTGATACACTTTCAAGCATCAATATAAGCAAACCTGTTACCGAGAAAAAACTTAAAATAGCCGCAACATTCAATATCTTAGCCGATCCCCATAAGGGAACTAATCGCGTATTTACATAATTAGCAGCCATTAGCGCGACCACATTAAGCCCAAAAAGCAAACTAAACAACTGCTCGGAAAAAGCGAAAACCTGGATATAGAGAAAAGACACAGAAGTCAGGTAAGTAAAAAATACCACTGATGCCAACATAGAAATGCACAAATAACCATGCGTAGACTTTGTTGCCAGTACTGACCGATAACTAGCGACAAAGTTTAACTTACCAATAATTCTGTTTGGTTGATGGATTGTTTGAGTCTCTTCTAAAGCAGGAAAATATCGGGCAGCTAATACTAATATGATAAACGTATAGACACCGAGTATTTGAAAGATTGAAGACCAGCTGGCAAAAACCAGAATAATGCTTCCCAGCGCCGGTGCCAGC
>CBDUHU010000728.1:0-2198 GCA_965366725.1 uncultured Kangiellaceae bacterium | reverse complement strand
GCTAAAATTCTATTGACTCAACAATCATTGGTCGAAGAGTTAACTACATTAATCAGCGAACAGACACAATTGTTGGCTTTTGATCAGGAATGGACAGCCATCAATGAATATCAGGCAAACCAGCGAATAGCGGGAGTGACGCTGGTCGAGCGGGTTAAGCCCAATCATCTGGCCTATGTAATCTATACTTCTGGTTCCACGGGACAGCCAAAAGGTGTCGCGATAGAACATCACAGTCCAGTGACTCTGGTTCAGTGGGCTGGTGAGGTTTATGGGCAAGTCGAATTAAAAGGTGTTTTAGCATCAACCTCATTATGCTTTGATTTATCCATTTATGAAATTTTTGTTCCCTTGTCCGTCGGTGGAAAAGTGATAATTGTAGCCAATGCTTTGGGTGTTTGTGAGCTAGCAGATAAAAGCTCAGTCAGTTTGCTCAATACAGTGCCTTCAGCAATGGAAGAATTATTACGGTTAAAAGGGATCCCTGAATCAGTGAAAACAATCAACCTCGCAGGTGAGCCATTGTCAGCTGCACTAGTTGATAGGATTTATGAAAGCAGTAATGTTGAAAAAGTATACGATTTGTATGGACCATCAGAAGACACCACCTATTCGACTTTTTATCTGCGAGAAAAAAACGGGGCGCAGACGATAGGCAGACCTTTGGCGAATACCCAGGTTTATATGCTGGATAAGTGTGGCAATGTTCAGCCGGTGGGAATGCCGGGAGAGTTACATATCGGTGGCGAAGGATTAGCGCGAGGCTATTTACATCAGGCTAAGTTAACCGATGAGAAATTTATCAATAGTGATTTAGCACCGGGGGGGCGTTTGTATCGAACCGGTGATTTAGCGCGTTGGCTGTCTGATGGAACCATTGAATATCTTGGGCGGATAGATACTCAAGTAAAAGTGCGAGGTTTCAGGATCGAAATCGGTGAGATAGAGAGCCAGTTGTTAATGCATAAACAGGTAAAAGATTGTGCGGTGGTGGCTCAAGGAGAAGGCAGTGATAAGCAGTTGGTTGGTTTTTATGTTGTGGTAGGTAAGCAGCAAGAGTTAGCAGGAGAAATCTTGCGTGACCACTTACGGCAGCACTTACCGGAGTATATGTTGCCGGCGACATTTGTGGCATTGGATAAGATTCCTCTGATGCCGAATGGAAAAGTCAACCGTCGTGCCCTGGTGGGGATGAAAGTATCCTTTGAGGCGAGTGCAAGCTATCAGGCTGCACGGAATGAAACAGAAAAAATGCTTGTTGATATATGGGCTCAGGTATTGGGATTGGAAGTCGAGAATACAGGAGTTCATGACAATTTTTTTGAACTGGGCGGCCATTCTTTATTGGCAACTCAGTTACTTGCGAAAATTCGTCATCAATTTTCTCAAGAGTTACCGTTAAAAGTATTGTTCGAAAACACCAGTATAGCTCAACAGGCGAACCTGGTTGAAAAGGGCGATAAGTGTAATAAAAGTCAGTTGCCAGAAATAATACCGGTTGACCGCAGTCTACAAAACTATTTTCCTCTAAGTTATTCTCAGGAGAGGCTGTGGTTTATAGATAAGTTAACTCCAGATAATGCTAGTTATAATATCGTATCCGCAGTGAAGATTAATGGAGTATCAAAAGCGACAGATATTGAGTTAGCCTTTAATACAATCATTGAACGCCATGAAAGTCTTCGTACAGTTTTTCCGGAACATGAAGGAAAACCAGTGCAAAGAGTTATAGACTCTTTTAACTTTAAACTGAGAAATATTAACCTTAGTCGTTACAAAAATAAGAAAAACCTGAAGCAAAAGTCGGATTTCTATTGTCAACTTGAAGCTGAAACTCCTTTTGATTTGGCGACAGGCCCTCTTGTTCGTGGTTTACTAATTAAGCAGTCCAGGACTGAACATATACTGTTGGTCAATATGCATCATATTATCAGTGATGGTTGGTCTATGGGGGTACTGATCAGAGAGTTTAATTTATTGATGAACTCTATAGCATCAGGAAAGGAACTATATATAGAGCCGTTGGGAATTCAATATATTGATTATGCTATTTGGCAGAGAGCCTGGATTCAGCAAAGTGGGTTATTGACCAGACAATTAAACTATTGGACGAGAAAACTTGATAATTTAGTTGAAAGTATCGACTTAATTAGTGATTACCCTCGTCCTGCAAAACAAAACTTTAAAGCTGCAGTTAT
>CBDUHU010000727.1:0-2214 GCA_965366725.1 uncultured Kangiellaceae bacterium | reverse complement strand
AAAAATTTTTGAGAGAGTGTGGAAAGTTGGAGGAATGTATTCAGAGGCACTTGAGCAAGTCGTTTACTGGTTGAAAAAAGCATCTTCGGTTGCAGAAAATAAACAACAAAAGAAGGCACTGGATCTATTAATTAAGTTTTATCAAACGGGTGATCTTAAAGATTTTGACGAATATAGTATTGCCTGGGTTAAGGATATTAACTCGGATATTGATGTAATTAATGGTTTTATTGAAGTGTATAACGACCCTGTGGCCTATCGTGGTTCATACGAATCGGTAGTATCCGTTCGTAATCCTGAAGCAACAAAAGTGAACGCCGCAATTGCGAAAAAAGCGCAATGGTTTGAAGACAATATGCCCATGGATAAAGCATTTAAAAAGTCTCAGGTAAAGGGCATTACCGGTAAGTCAATTATTGTTGTTATGGAAGCTGGAGATGCATCACCTTCCACTCCCATTGGGATTAATTTACCAAATGCTAACTGGATTAGAGCGCAACATGGCTCTAAATCAGTTAGTCTTGGGAATATTGTAAATGCCTACGAGCAGGCTCAGGGAAAAGGCCTTGAAGAGTTTGCCTGGGATAATAACGAGATTGACAGAGCCAAAAAGTACAGTGCAATAGCCAGTAGCCTGCATACTGATATGCATGAAGTGATAGGTCATGCCTCTGGAAAAATTAACCCTGGCGTCGGAACACCAAAAGAGACTTTAAAGCAATATTCCTCGACACTGGAAGAAGCTCGGGCAGACTTAGTCGGGCTTTATTATGTGCCAGATCCTATGTTAGTTGAAATTGGTGTTTCTCCCAGTATTGATGTTGGTAAAGTCGCCTATGATAGTTATATTCGCAAAGGGTTGATGACTCAGTTACAAAGAATCAAGCCTGGTGAGAATATTGAAGAAGATCATATGCGCAATCGCCAACTTGTTGCCGCGTGGGCCTATCAACAGGGGGAAAAGGATAATGTTATAGAAAAACGCATTAGAGATGATAAAACTTATTTTGTAGTAAATGACTATGAGAAACTCAGGAAACTATTTGGTGAGTTGTTAGGTGAAATTCAACGTATCAAATCTGAAGGAGATTTTTCAGCAGCAGAAATGCTAGTGGAAACCTATGGGGTGAAAGTTGACCATGCAATTCATAAAGAAGTTTTAAAGCGTTATCAAAGTCTGGATGTTGCGCCTTACTCTGGTTTTGTCAACCCTGTCCTGCTGCCAATAATGGATGGCGACAATATAATTGATGTTGAAATAAGACAGGTAAAAGACTTTCAGACTCAAATGCTCGATTATGCTAAAAACCACTCCTATCTTCCCAATAAGAACTAGTAATACTGACTGCCTTAAAAGCTCTCCCTTCGCCTTATCGGGTGAAGGGGAGTATTGTATCTACCCTGTGTTATCAAATCTTATTAGCTAATGATTAGCCAACAATGAATTATGTTAGTATGGTTATCTACGTTTTAATGGTCGCTATTATATGAACTCCGATAGCCAACAAAAAGCTCAGCAAATATGGCAGACTGTGTGCCAGATACCAGCTGGAAAAGTTGCCAGTTATGGGCAGATTGCTGATCTGGCCGGACTTCCCGGAAGAGCGCGTCTTGTTGGAAAAGTTCTATCAGCTGCACCCAAAGAAATGAAAATTCCATGGTACCGTGTTCTACGAAGTAATGGACAACTCGCATTTTCTGCTGGTAGTAATGAAGCCAGTCGACAAAAAGGTTTGTTGCAACAAGAAGGCGTTGTTGTACTTAACAACCGGGTGAAATTGTCTCTATTTAGCTGGCAGCCAGATTTGAGTGAGCTATTAACCATGAAGTTTTAGTATGCTTATCTTTATTGCCTGGTGATAATCTGCTGTTAACGTCCTTCCGGAAAAGTTAAAAATGCAAAACGTATTAATTCTACCTAATTAATACGTTATTAAACTATTAGTCGTGCTTATAGTTTTGTCTGAAAGTTTAATTATTTTAATACAGTCACATTTGTTAGTATCAAATTTCCGCAAAGCTCATCTATTTCATTGTCTGCTATACCAATTAATTGACATTGAGGGTGACGGCTATTTCTTTTGACAAGCGATATATAACAAAAGGGTGAAATTTAATGAATAATAAATGGATTAAGAGCATTGGATTAAGTGTTATGTGTTTAGGTTTTATGGGGAGTTCGCTAGCCCATGATCATGAATATTTTACTATCAA
>CBDUHU010000726.1:0-2218 GCA_965366725.1 uncultured Kangiellaceae bacterium | reverse complement strand
AAGAGGCTTGTCAAATATTTTCTGATCTAGTTGATTACTTCTTGCACAAAGTAGGCTAGAATGCGCGCCCTTAAAAAAGTCTTATTGCTGGCGGGTTTAAGCAATAAATTACTCAATCTATCTATTGAATTACAGGCGTTTACATTGATTTCAACAGCTAACATAACAATGCAGTTTAGTGCCAAACCTCTTTTCGAAAATATTTCGGTGAAATTTGGTGAAGGTAACCGTTACGGATTAATCGGTGCTAATGGATGCGGGAAATCGACTTTTATGAAAATCTTATCCAATCAGCTTGAACCTTCTGTGGGTCAGGTAATGGTTGATATTAATGACAGAGTTGGTGTTTTAGGACAGGATCAATTTGGCTTTGAGGAATATAGTGTCATTGATGCCGTCATTATGGGTCATAAAGAATTATGGAAAGTAAAACAGGAGCGGGATCGAATTTACTCATTGCCTGAAATGAGTGAAGAAGAAGGTATGCTGGTTGCAGATTTGGAGACAGAGTTTGCTGAAATGGATGGCTATACTGCGGAATCACGTGCTGGTGAATTACTCTTAGGTCTGGATATTCCAACAGAACAGCATTTTGGTTTGATGAGTGAAGTGGCACCTGGCTGGAAGTTAAGGGTTTTACTGGCTCAGGTATTATTTGCAGAGCCTGATATCATGCTACTTGATGAGCCGACCAATAACCTTGATATTAATTCTATTCGTTGGTTGGAAGACATTTTAAACCAGCGACAATGCACCATGATCATCATTTCTCATGATCGTCACTTTCTAAATAGTGTTTGTACCCATATGGCTGATCTGGATTATGGCGAGCTACGCCTGTTCCCTGGTAATTATGATGAATATATGACAGCCGCTACTCAAGCACGTGAGCGCTTACTATCTGATAATGCAAAGAAAAAAGCTCAGATCGCAGAATTGCAATCTTTTGTTAGTCGTTTTTCTGCCAATGCATCTAAAGCAAAGCAGGCGACATCGCGGGCCAAGAGAATTGAAAAAATTGAACTGGAAGAAGTCAAAGCTTCGAGCAGAGTGAGTCCTTTTATTCGCTTTACTCAGGAGAAAAAACTCTACCGCTTAGCATTGGAACTGGAAAATATCGCTAACGGTTATGATGATTTATTGTTTAAGGATTTTAGTTTGATGCTTGAAGTGGGTGAGCGAGTTGCAGTAATTGGCCCCAACGGTATCGGTAAATCGACCTTTCTGAAAACCCTGATTAATGAACTACCGGTTAAATCCGGTGAAGTTAAATGGTCTGAAAATGCCAAAATTGGCTATTATGCGCAGGATCATAATGAAGATTTTTCGCAGGACCTCAACCTGTTCGACTGGATGAGTCAATGGAGAAATGAAGGGGATGATGAGCAGGCTGTCAGAGGGATTCTTGGACGCATGTTATTTTCACAGGACGACATCAAAAAGTCGGTTACTAAGCTATCTGGCGGTGAAAAAGGACGTATGATGTTTGGAAAACTGATTATGCAACAGCCAAATGTTCTTATTATGGATGAGCCAACCAATCATATGGATATGGAATCAATTGAGTCGCTTAATCTGGCTTTGGAAAATTATGAAGGAACTTTGATTTTCGTTTCCCATGATCGCGAATTTGTTTCATCATTGGCAACTCATGTTCTGGATATGAAGCAAGATAGGATCACGCATTTTTCTGGGCGTTACGAAGAATACCTGGCTTCTCAGGGCATTATTAGTTAGTCATAGTCTTTGCATAATTGAACTATCGGAGTAGTGTTCGCTTACTCTGATAGTTTCAGCTAAGATGTTTCTTTGCTCCTGACAAAGAAAATCAAAGGATAACTGTCGCTATTGCAGTAGCAGAAAACTTAAGTAAATTACCCATAGTATTTTTATGCTAAGATGTTTTTTTTTATCGTTAAAATGGTTTCCAGTTGAAAATTATTGAAGCAACCACAAAAGCAGATATGGAGGAAGCTGGTCAGTTATTCAGAGAATATCAGCAGTTTTTAAATGTTGATCTCTGCTTCCAGGGTTTTGAACAGGAACTGGCTTCATTACCAGGAAAATACGCTCTACCAAATGGTGCAATTCTTATCGCTAAATATCATGGAGAGCTGGCTGGTTGTGTTGCCGTCAGATCTATTGAGGGCGACACCTGTGAAATGAAACGCTTATATGTCAGAGATAGATTTCGTGGATTATCGATAGGTAAAAAGCT
>CBDUHU010000725.1:0-2222 GCA_965366725.1 uncultured Kangiellaceae bacterium | reverse complement strand
TCACATTTTTGTTTGCCAGATGGTTCAGCTTTGCTACACTGTCGATCGTTATTTGCCATATGAGCAACCGTTTAATGAGTGACGACAAACCACCCCCGAGAAACTTGTTCGAAAAGCTAGCTTTGTTTTTTCAGGATGGACCGCAAAGCCGAGAACAATTAGTCGAGGTTTTAAAAGGGGCCGAAGAAAATACTCTGATTAACCCCGAACTTTTATCCATGATGTTAGGGGTGATGCATATTTCTGAACTGCAAGCCCGCGATATTATGGTTCCCAGACCGGAAATGGTGGTATTAGACGATGAAATGGATTTTTCAACCATGCTGACCAGTGTGGTTGACTCAGGACACTCCCGTTTTCCGGTGATCGGCGACAACAGGGATGATATTGAGGGCATTCTGCTTGCTAAAGACCTACTTCACTTTTCTGCCCAGTCAAATATCAATCCTGTGACCAAATTTACCCTGAAAGACTATTTACGACCAGCCGTTATTATTCCTGAGAGTAAACGACTTGATACTTTACTCAAAGAGTTTCGTTCAAATCATAATCATATGGCGATTGTTGTTGATGAATATGGTGGTGTTGCAGGGCTAATAACGATAGAAGATGTATTAGAACAAATCGTCGGCGAAATTGAAGATGAATTCGATATTGATGATGAAGATGACAATATTCAAAAAGTTGCTGAAAATCGCTTTAATGTCAAAGCACGTACCGAAATTGAAGAGTTTAACGAGTATTTTAGCTGTAAGTTAAATGATGAAGGGTATGACACAATTGGCGGTGTTTTGATGCAAGCTTTTGGTCATATGCCCGCGCGCGGAGAGTCAATTACAATCGATAACCTGACGTTTGAGATTTTAACTGCTGATACTCGTCGAATTAAACTACTTAAAGTAAGTCGTAGCCAGCCTGTGGACAACTAGCTGCAAACCATGAACAGCTCTCGGTAATGAGTACAATTGGCTGAATACGCCTGTTATTAATTGAAAGGTAGTAAGATGAATGATTTATTAATTACCAGAAGCATCAACTGGTTATTAATCTCTCGTTGGCGCACGGTTATTTTTCTGCTACTCAGTGGGGCATTATTCCCGATTGCTTTTGCGCCATTTGCTATTTGGCCTCTTGCTTTTGTCTCTATTATTTTCTTGTTGATCATCTTATTAAGTAAGACCGAACTGTCAGGTTTTAAAATTGGTTTTTACTGGGGAGTTGGGTGTTTCTCTGTTGGTGCTAGCTGGGTATATGTAAGTATCCACGAGTTTGGCTTTGTTCCCTGGTATGGGGCCTCTTTATTAACTCTGCTATTCGTTTGTTTTCTTGCTCTTTACAAAGGTCTTTTCGGATATTTATGTCGCTTAATAATTACCCACTCCAGCAAGGATTGGTTGATTTTGATCGCGCCCGCCTGTTGGTTGTTTTGTGAATTTTTACAGTCTACCATATTGAACGGCTTTCCCTGGTTATTAGCGGGCTATAGCCAGATAAGCTCGCCTTTAGCAGCAATTGCAACCTGGTTTGGTGTTGCTGGCGTTAGTTGGTTTGTGGTTGCGCTTGCAACGCTGATAGCATTGTTTGTGCGAGCGTCCAACAAGAAGGTCCATGGACTGATATTCATTATGTTTTGTTTAATTATCGCAAGCATATCTTTGTCCCACAAAACAAAAGCACCGGGACAACAGGTTAGTCGGCCACACTTTTTAGATGTTGGTCTGGTGCAACCTAACATACCCCAGGAGAAAAAGTGGGACAGACGTTATTTTGCTACGATTATTGACATTCTGAACTCTGAAACTGAACAGTTATGGGGGGCCGACTTAATTGTGTGGCCAGAAGGTGCTATTCCTGCTTATGAACATCAGGTAAAAGACATTACTTATGAACTAACTAAAAACGCAGATATTAGCGGTAGTCAGCTTATTCTGGGTATTCCTGAGTATGATTCGGAGCTGGAGCAAAGTTATGTCGCGCTCAAGTCATACGGGGCAGAGCAACAGAATTATCGTAAACAGGTATTGGTTCCCTTTGGCGAATATGTTCCTTTAGAAGGTTGGTTGCGTGGCCTAATAAAGTTCTTAGATTTGCCGATGTCCCGTTTTACTCCGGCAAAATCAGCACAAAAACCGATGATGTTTGAAAATTTTAGTGTGATACCGGCGATTTGTTATGAAATAGTCTATCCTCACATTATTCGTGATTTATCCCTTAAGGCCGCA
>CBDUHU010000724.1:0-2225 GCA_965366725.1 uncultured Kangiellaceae bacterium | reverse complement strand
GAAAAATCCATCATTACCTTTTGCGCTGGAGAATATACAAATTTATTCTCAATTTAGTGAGAGTATGCTTGTCTGGGTTCGTTATTCAGATGGTTATGGGCCTGATGATAATGTCAGCAAACTTGATATAGATTTGTGTGATCCTTCGGGAAATATAGCCGTTCAGTTAAGAGGTTTTTCTTCTCGCCAGTTTGCTAGCAAAAAAGAAAATCCTATGATTGATGTGAATCATCAGAATAATGATTCCTTAGCGACGATTCTTGCTCGACCTGTTTGGCAAGAGCTTGATATTGAGCAATCAATTAAAAATTCTCTTCCAGAATTTGGGCAGAAGGTGGTTTTTCTATCAGGGCAGGAGAAACAGAGTCTTGCTCAACTAAAAACTTTGATGCCAGATAGCCTCTTTATCTCTTTGGATATTGATGAGGATCTAATAGCTGAAAGCTACAATGTTCAGGTTCTAAAAGCCTTTGATGAACTCAAAAAACTAGCATCGAATAAAGAAAGTAAAGTGTTGCTACAGTTAGCCTTAAGTGACAGCCAATATCATCATTTGTTAGTAGGTTTGTCGGGGATGTTTAAAACATTATCTCTTGAGAATCCGAATTTTATTTCCCAGGTTGTTCATTATCGACGGGATATATCAACCAAGGAACTCAGTAAAAAACTAATCGCAGCAAGGATGGTTTCTAATCATCAATCGGTTAGCTATATTAATGAACAACAACAAACCTTGAGTTGGGAAGAAGTATTAGATAAAGATAAGCGAGGGCGTAACGAAGCTACCACAATAAATAATCTTAAAGAAAACGGTGTTTATGTAATTACCGGTGGTTTAGGAGGACTTGGCCAACTTTTTGCTCGAGAGCTTTTGAAAAAGCTGAGTGGAGTAAAAGTCATACTGACCGGTAGAGAAAAGTTATCTTCAAAGGCATGGGAAAAGAAAAAACATGATGTATTTTCCGAGTCTGAATTTGATACTGATAGAGTTTTCTATGAGAAGCTAAATTTATTGGATCTTAAGTCAGTCTCTCTTTTTATTGAAAAAACAATCTCCAGACACCGACAGATTAATGGGATCTTTCATTGTGCGGGAATGAATTCTGACAATTTCTTAGTCAAAAAAGACTCAACTGAAGTTAGTCGAGTATTAGAACCTAAAACAGTCGGAACTTACAATCTCGATGTTGCAAGTAAAGATATTGAATTAGATTTTCTAGCCTTATTTTCTTCGGCTGTTTCTATGTCAGGTAATTTAGGTCAGGCAGATTATGCTGCAGCCAACGGGTTTCTTGATCAATTTTCCGTCTTACGTAACAGCCTGGTAAAGCAAAAACAAAGAAAAGGTATGACATTATCAATTAACTGGCCTCTTTGGGAAGATGGAGGAATGTCAATTGATGAAGCCAGCCGATTAGCTTTACGCGATACCGTTGGTATGGTTCCAATGAAAACCAAATCAGGAATGATTGCTTTTAATCAATGTTTGAATACAGGGTTTGACCAGATATTAGTTATGGAGGGAGACCCCTCTATGATAAAGAAGTCACTGTTTGATACTCCTGAAGTCGCTGTTGTCATTAAACCGGAGAAAAAGGAAGAGTCAGATGACGTGGTTACTCCAAAATTATCTGAAAAAACATTGTTACAGGATGAAGCATTACCTGAAAAGGTAAAAAAATATTTAAGCCAGGAGCTTTCTAAACTGGTAAAAATACCAAGCCACAAAATTGACCCGGATGCATCGTTGGATAATTAGGGAATAGATTCTATTTTATCAATGAACCTTACCCGTCAACTTGAAAAGAGTTTTGGTAATTTATCAAAAACATTATTTTTTGAATATCAGACAATTGCTCAGTTAGCTGAGTACTTCATTCAATCCCATAGTGAAAAGTTGGTGGTTCTACTCGGAACTAGTCAAAATAATATGGCTGCCACTAAGCCAGCAGAAAAGAAGAAGGTTAAGACTGTTGTAGGCAATCAGCCTGCTCTTAAAAAGCACCAGGTAAAGCGACGAAAACGTGTTTCCATAAAACGACAACCGGTTAACTCTAAACTTAAGTCTGTTGAAACTAATGAGGAGATTGCGATTATTGGCCTCAGCGGACGATATCCTGAATCGAAAGATATTGAGACCTACTGGGATAATCTAAGTAACGGAAAAGATTGCATTACTGAAGTTCCAGAGTCTCGTTGGGATTGGCGAGATTTCTATAGTGAAG
>CBDUHU010000723.1:0-2226 GCA_965366725.1 uncultured Kangiellaceae bacterium | reverse complement strand
ACCCCTGTGGTAAGAGCAGCACAACTCTTTCTCCTTGCTCTACGTTTCGTCGCAATGACCTCGCTATTTCAATAGCGGCTTCATAGAGTTGCCTTGGTGTTATTGATTCTTCTGCACCCGAGTCACTAATGAAGGTAAATGCAGGTGAGGCTCCATTCTCTGCAGCACTTTTTTTGAGTGAGTCTAATATAGTAATCATCACTATTCCTTATGTTTAATTATTTTAATCTAAAATTTCAAAACAAACGATCGGCTATATAGCCCGTAGTTTAATGCGAGGGTTAATCTGACATAGCAGCGTGTAGGCAACCCAATTGTTTTTCGCTAAATTCGAACATGCCATGATTATTTTTTGATTCTATTTTATTAATACTTCCAGAATCGTGTTTTACTGTGCCGTTTTCCATAGTAATTAAACGGTCTGCATGCTCGAAAAACCGATCATCATGTGAAATCACAATAATGACTTTGTTCTCCAGTTTAAGTTCTCTCAGTATTTTTCTATAAAATATTTCTTTAAATTCTGGGTCCTGATCCGCTGCCCACTCATCAAAGATACAGATATCTCTGTTCTCTAATAGCAAGACAAGCAAAGCTAATCGCTTACGTTGGCCATCAGATAATGCAGTTGTGCTAAAACAACCATTTGTTATTACGACCTTGTCACTAAGCTGAAGATAATCGAGATATTTATTAATCTTATCGACACAAATGTCCGTTGAAATACCGTACAATTTTTTAAACAGGTAGTAATCTGAATAAATTGCGGATATTTTGTTACGGGCTGAGGTCAAGTTATCTCGTTCGACGTTTTGTTTATCAAAAGCTATTCGTCCACCTGTAGGGCGATAGTGGAGTGACAAACATTTACTGAGAGTCGATTTTCCGGAGCCATTGCCACCAATGATGAAACTCACTTGACCTCGAGAGAAACTGATATTGATGTTTCGAAGTGCAAAAGCCCCATTAGATTCCTTATATTTATATTCCATATTTTCAACTGAGTATTGGGTCCAATCATTAACTACTGATTTGGCTCCTGAGATGTCTTCTTCTGACAGTTTGGCGTAAAATTCTTTAACTCTCTCGAGTGCTACTTGACCTTTCTTTACATCTCTTCTTGTGTTTAATATGAAACCTACTGGCCCAGTCATGTAGAGAAGAGCCATTATTATTCCGAACAGTTCGAATTGACTTATGGTAAAGACATAAGGTAAGTGAAAAACCACAACGCCAATTACAAGAAATGAAATAATTTCGCCATAATTTTCGGCAATAATAAAGAGAGAGCTTCCCTTGAATCCGTATCGCAGTGTCTCTTGCTCAGGATGCAAAAGACTATCCTCATAAAATTGAGTAGATTTTTCGGTACTTAATCTAAGCTCTTTTGCACCGTAGATAAGTCCCCTAGCCCCCTCCTGAACCACATCATAATGCCGCCTTGAGCGTGTGATAAATACGGTAGCAAAGTATATTGGCACTTGGAAAGTTATGATGGCAAGAAACAAACATGCTAGTACAAATAGAAAAACAGTTGTATCTAAATAGATCAAATAGGTAAGGGTACCCAAAATAGTTATAATGCTTACCCATATCTGCGGAAGACGAGTGGCAGCGAGTGTGATATCAGGCAAATCAACATTTAACAAATTAATAATTTTCGCTTGACCAACAGACTCAAGGTCACTCAAAGAAATATTCTGAATGCGTTTGTACAGATTTAGGCGATACTTAACTGATGCGGTATTTGCAATGTACGTCGATAGAATCAAAGAGGTTGACTTAACGAATATAACAAGAAAACACGAAACCAAAAAAATTACTGCAAGATTTGATGTAGGCGAATCAAAAAAAGAATAGTTAACTATTTCAAGCTGATTCCATGAGCTCATGTCACTCCCAATCGCGTACATAACAAAAGGGATCAGGAGTGAATAACAAATACCTGTCACGAAACTTAATAATATCGATATGAAGAACAGGTTAGGCGACAGCTGCCATAATAAATCACTAAGTTTATCTAAACGCATATCATTTTTTCTCTTCATTTATTACAGGTAAAAGCATTACTTGCGTTCCACTATCTACGTCGCCAATTGTGATGTATTCCAGCCCCCTGTGTTTATCTACAAGGTCGTCATAATGCTCACTGAGTGGATTACCCGATTGCCCCGTATTTAAAATATAACTACCTTTACTAGAGTCGTTCATATTTATCACTTGCCT
>CBDUHU010000722.1:0-2233 GCA_965366725.1 uncultured Kangiellaceae bacterium | reverse complement strand
CCAAGTGAGCTACGAGCGCATTAACCTTACCAAATCATATTGTATGATCTGGTATTACTTGCCAGCGCTATTTTCACCTAAAAGGTGCTATCCATCAAGTATATCTGACAATTTATAATGTTTCTCTTGCAAGTTGATTAAAAAACAAACTAATAGTGACAAAGAATACAATTCTTTAAGATTTTTAGCGTTCTCACTGATTCGTGCTCGCCTGGAGAACGTATCTGTCAATGTTGATTTTAGGAATATAATTACTTTTAAGTAGAACTTTTCCTCGGCCTGCAAACAACTAGCTTTTTGAGAACAAAGCTATTATCTACAACAGAACAAAAGCAAAAGTCTGTGTCCATATTGTAGATACAGTTGAGCTTTCGAAAAAACATGCTTCCCTTATCTATCAAACACTCTCTATGAATAAGCATTAGTACTTAATATTTATCTCTAACGCACAGCTAAAGCCAACGGGCGGACTTGTTAGAGATTTAACCTGATATCAATATCATACTTTATTAGTCTTAATAGGAATCAAAATATAATGCATTCTCCCATAATAATAACGGCCATTGGAAAACGTGTCGGATTAGAATTAATCCATAACGCTTCTGAGTGGATTACCGATGACTCAGGTGACTCTCACTCATCCAATATAGAAAAAATGATGAAAATTCACGTTTCAATTCCGTATCAATTAAACATGGCTCTTAAAGAAAATCTTATTGCTTATAATGGATTAAACAGGGTCGTAATCCATATTAGAGTTTATGTAGTTAACTAAGGTCGTAAGAAGCATGTAATTTATGCGAGTTGTATAGCTGCAATGGAAAACCTGACATTATCCTTTGCTCAATTTTTTTCAGACGGGATAAAAGTTAACTCTATGGCTCCGGCATTATTAAAATTTAGCAAAAGTGATAGTGCTGAAGTTAGAAAAATATTGTTGAGTAAACAGTTGCTCCCGAGAGAAGGAGGCTATAATGAGATCATTCTCGCTATTGACTATATTTTAAACAGTAACTATTTTAAACAGTAACTACATAATCGGGAGAACTCTTAATATTGATGGTGTCAGACACCTCAGATAGATTCACTCATTTGCTTTCTATAGATAGCCCATTCATTGAAGTTTGACCAATATTAATCTCTGATAGACCGCAGGGTGCTATAACTTCGAATTCTGCTCAGGTATAATTCAATCCATTATATGTTTGTTGATTTATATTCTAATTTATGACTGTATTAGCTTCACAAATAGCGAAAAAAATAAAAGCAGTGGCTGGTTATAGTAACTACTTCAGTCAAGTCTATGGTAGTGCATTTGCCCATAGCATCGCTGAAATATCTCAGTCATACAATGGCGTTCTGATTGTGTTATTGCCAGATGCAGCAGCAACTCAACCACTAAAAAAAGAAATTGAATTTTTCCTTGCTTATGATAATAAGCAAAATCAATTGTCGGAAATACCAGTTTTTACCTTACCTGACTGGGAAACATTACCCTACGACTATTTTTCGCCTCATCAGGACATTGTTTCGGAGAGATTACAGACTCTTTATGATTTGCCCAGTGTGAAAAGAGGTATTCTATTGCTACCGGTTTCTTCTGCACTGCAGAAGTTGCCAACTAGAAGTTATATTGAACAACAATGTCTGTTACTTAAAATTGATCAGAAAATTAATATTGAGAGCCTACGCATACGGCTCAATGATAATGGTTACAGCTGTGTATCCAGTGTAATGGAACATGGAGAATTTGCTGTTCGCGGTTCAATTATTGACCTTTATCCGATGGGGGCTCCCTCCCCTATCAGGATCGAACTATTTGACGATGAAATAGAGTCTTTACGCTACTTTGACCCGGAAACTCAATTAACCACCGAAAAAGTATCTCAAGTCAATTTATTGCCAGCCAGGGAATATCCTACTGATGAAAAAGCAATTGCGACTTTTCGGCAAAACTGGCGAGCCACATTCGATACAAACATTAAAGAGTCGAGTATTTACCGAGATGTTAGTAAAGGTATTTTTACTGCTGGTATCGAGTATTATTTACCCTTGTTCTTTAGTAACTTATCTAACTTATTTGACTTCATCGACAATGATAATCTGTTGGTTATTCACCAGGGTAACCTCAATGGCCCGGTGGAAAATTTCTGGAACGAACTTTCTGAACGATATGAACAGTATCGCTATGACATAGAGCGACCCATTGTAGAACCTCAAACTTTGTTTCTGA
>CBDUHU010000721.1:0-2237 GCA_965366725.1 uncultured Kangiellaceae bacterium | reverse complement strand
TCTCGGGCTGGGTGAGCCTGAAGGTTTGGTGACCAGTGCTTCTAATCCCTGATCGGTGCTGGGTAATAGAAAGTTATCTGAGTGATACTGGATGATGGCAGAGTCAATAACAGCCAGATCTCCTTTCAATCGCTCAAAGGTTGCTTTTTCAGTTTGTCCCATAAACTGATTTACCATAATCCCACCCAGAATTGCCATAATTGCCATCGCAACCAGAATTTCTAATAACGAAAAACCCGACTGCCGGGTAAATCCAATACTTCTATTTTTCAACTGCTTTTGCATTTTTGAAACCTCTTACTTAAATTTTTAATGAATGACCGCTGCTGTTAACACTTCCAGCCAGCCTCAGAACTTTTATGCCAAGGTATCACTCAGTGAAAATACCGGTAACATAATTGCTAATACGATCGCAAATACAAAGGACCCCATAATCAGAATCATTATTGGTCCAATCATATTCATCATGGTTCCGATCATATTATCGAATTGTTTTTCCTGGTTATCGGCAGCCCTGTCTAACATTTGCTCCAACTCTCCAGAATTTTCACCGCTGGCAATCATATGCAACATCATTGGTGGAAAATAACCACACTGTTGCAACGAAACCTTAAGTCCAGATCCTTCGCGAACTTTGATGGAAGCTTCTTTAACTGCTTTTTTTAGTTCTGTATTTGTCATTACATCACCAGCTATTTTCATTCCTTCCAATAACGGCACACTACTTTGATTTAATATGGCTAATGTACGAGCGAAACGTGCAGAATTCATTCCCTTAATAACCCGTCCAAGTCCCCAGGATTTGAGTTTCCAACGATCCCATTTTAAACGGGTTGCAGGATTCCTTAAAAGATATTTAAAGCCAACTATAGCGGTGATAATGGCTATTAGCATCCATATACCCCATGCTTTTACAAAGTCACTCATGGATAACAGAGCTTGAGTAATCCAGGGAAGTTCCTGTCCTGATTGAGTAAAACTACTGGTTATTTCAGGGACTACATAACCTAATAAAAATGTCACAATTCCGACACTGACAACGGTTAGAATTATTGGATAAACCAATGCTCCAGAGATCTTTGACTGGATTTCCTGGCGAGACTCTGTGTAGTCAGCAAGCCTTTCCAGTACCAGATCAAGATGGCCCGATTTTTCACCGGCAGCAACCATTGAAAGAAATAACTCAGAAAATACTCCAGGATACTCGCTAAGTGCGTCTGCCAAGGTATGGCCTTCGACCACTCTGGAACGAATCCCCATTAACATACTACGTTGTTTGGGTTTTTCGCTTTGCTCGGCAACTCCCTTAATTGTCTCTTCAACAGGAATTGCTGCTCTAACCAAGGTTGCTATTTGGCGAGTGATTAATGCTAAATCAGCGGCACTGATCTTGGTTTGAAAAAAACTTGATTTGTTTTGAGTCGTTTTCTTTTTTTGCGCACCGGTAACGCTTTCTACTTCAAGCGGTATTAATTGTTTATCTCGTAGCTGCTGGCGAATTTGTCTAGGCGTATCGCCTTCCATAATTCCTTTTTTTTGTTTTCCAGACTGATCGAGTGCGATATATTCAAATGCGGCCATAAAACTTCCCCACCTTAATCTTCACGTGTAACACGTAAGACTTCTTCGATGGTCGTGATGCCTTCAAGTACACGTTTTTTTCCATCTTCCCGAATACTGAATCCATGCTTGCGTGCGTAGCGTTCAATTTCCAGTTCGCTTGCGCCATTATGAATCTTGTCTCTTACATCTTCGTCAACCAATAATAATTCAAAGATACCTTGTCTTCCTTTGTAGCCAAGGTTGTTACATTCGACACAGCCTTTTGCATGAAATATTTCGGGTGGATTCTTTGGGTCAAATCCCATTAATTCGCACTCTTTTGCGTTTGCCGGTTCTTCTCGTTTACAACTAGTACACAAAGTTCTTACCAATCGTTGAGCTAAAACACCGAGTAAACTGGAAGATAATAAGAAGGGTTCAATTCCCATATCCTGGAGTCGAGTGACGGCTCCTGAGGCTGTATTAGTATGCAACGTCGATAAAACAAGATGTCCTGTTAAACTCGCCTGAACCGCAATTTGAGCTGTTACCAGATCTCGAATCTCACCGACCATAACAACATCTGGATCTTGACGCAGTATGGCTCTTAAACCTCGCGCAAAAGTCATATCAACTTTTGTGTTCACCTGAGTTTGACCAATGCCGTCTAACAAGTACTCGATAGGGTCTTCTAC
>CBDUHU010000720.1:0-2239 GCA_965366725.1 uncultured Kangiellaceae bacterium | reverse complement strand
CGCCAGCCAACCCTTCTCTACAGGATTTAAATGTAGCTTCGATGGCAAGTCAGTTAGCTAATCAGGCACTGGTCGAATTGAATATTCAGCGTAATCAGGAAGCTGGAATAGAATCTTCGACTTCCATCGATAATAAGGATTCAAAGTTGTTCGATAATCAGCGTTCTATTCGTTTTGCCAATCCGGTTACTGCAAGGCGCTCATCTTTACAGTTGAACCAGCGACTGGTGGATTCAGGTGCTTTTGAAGAGTCAGAGAGAGTGCCTTTGTTGTCTGAAAAAGTCTAGAATGTATCGTCTTTTTAACCTGAATTCAGCTTATTTATTGCCGAATGATTAGCCATTTAGACAACTCAATGGAATAATCGCATAAACCTGTTTCCAATTGATGGCTTATTCCGTAAACTTGCGTCCAACGTAACAATATTTTGTGAACAGCAGTTTATTAATGCAACAATCACGCTCGCGGCCATTTTTAAAATGGGCTGGTGGAAAATACAGGCTTCTTGACAAACTTAACCCTCATTTAAAAGGGGCTAAATTAATTGAGCCGTTTGTCGGTTCTGGTGCGGTATTTCTTAATCAGAGTTTTGATCGCTATCTTCTTGGTGATATAAATCCTGATCTGATTAATCTGTATGGATTTCTTAAAAAAGAAAAAAGCAAGTTTATTCGCTATGCGAAAAGCTTCTTTACTCCGCTAAATAACACCCAGACCCAATACCTGGCATTTCGTCAAGAGTTCAATAATGGTTTAAAGGGACGTCGCAGAGCGGCATTATTTATTTATATGAACAGACATGGTTTTAATGGCCTTTGTCGTTACAATAAATCAGGTGGATTTAATGTCCCGTTTGGTCGTTATGTTAAACCTTATTTTCCTGAAAAAGAAATGCAACATTTCTTACATCATGCCAAAAATGCCAAGTTTGTTTGTGGTGACTTTACATCCCTGATGAATCGATCGCGACGCGGTGATGTTGTTTATTGTGATCCTCCATATGTACCACTGTCGCCAACTGCGAGTTTTACCAGTTATGCCGCTCAGGGGTTTAGTTATGATCAACAGGTAGAGCTTGCTTATCGGGCGCAGCATCTTGCTGACAGGGGAGTTAAAGTTGTTATTTCAAATCACGATAACGCGATTACCCGCCAGATTTATGAAGATGCGGTTATTGAGTCATTTCCGGTTCGTCGTTTTATCAGTTGTGATGGTAATAAGCGTGGAAATGCAGCGGAGCTACTCGCCATTTATGGGTAGCTTTTGCCGAATTAATCGGTGGCAATAATAACGTTCCTACAGATTATTTTTTAAGTTATAACTGCCAGGTTTATCTTCTTAACTAGCTTTTATTGCAATTGTATTTATCCTTGACTCTGTATTAATTAACAATTTCTTCGACAGCTTTAAACAAGTTGGTTTTTGTAAGTCGTTGATAATTTTTCAGGTTAGTTAAGTTTAGAATTTCTGTTGCCCGCTGGCGTTTAAGCGTTTCATTACCATCCATACGTAAAGAGAGTTCGATATGTCCTAAGGATAGACTTTCTGCGTAACGACTGAATTGAAACTTCAAATCATCAATGCAATTAGTCAAAATATTGAGTTGTAGTTTCTTTAATTCATGGTGTATAGAATCGTCCATTGGATATTCCTGAGTGTAACATTTTAATATTTTATTTAAATTGAATTTGGCATTCTTACCTAGGTTTGTGCGATAGTTCTGAATATAGAATAATATTCTGTTCTTATATTCAGGAATGTATGCAAGTGGCAAAAACAAGAAGTCCATATAAAGTTTATACATACCTGGCGGGGCATTGTTTTTTCTAACGTTTAGATCAAGTTGTTGATAAATATCGGTGGTGATTAATTGATCTTCCTGTGCCTCAGATAAGGCCAGTATTTTATAGGCATTAAAAAACAAATGAGTTTGTTTTGTAATCCCATGTTGTAAGATTTTTTTTGCCGCATGTATCGTATCTTGCTGATTAGTTGATAGATTAAGCGCTGTTGATATTATTTGGTGTGGTATATCTTTTAGTTCAATATTATTTAGAATAAAACTGATGGCTTCTATTCCAACCTCTGTATCTGCAGCAATTTTTAATGCTGGTGATAAAAGTTGGTCCGGTAAAAGATAAAAATTATCAAGTGATAACAATTCAGTTGATATATCTATTCCCTCTGGAGAGTTCGTTAATATTTCAAGTGCAGTAGAAGTGAACTCTTTTGGAAGCTC
>CBDUHU010000719.1:0-2247 GCA_965366725.1 uncultured Kangiellaceae bacterium | reverse complement strand
AGCAGGCAGTCTAAACCCATATTCTACAAGATTTTCTTTTCGCGAACGGTCACCTTTGTACATTGCGCCAATTTGGGAAACCATCACATGGGACTCATCCATCACCAGCAACGCATCATCAGGTAAGTAATCAAACAATGTTGGGGGGTGTTCGCCACTAACTCTACCTGAAAGAAAGCGAGAGTAGTTTTCAATTCCGGAACAATAACCTAGCTCCTGCATCATCTCAATATCAAACCTTACCCGCTGTTCCAGGCGTTGATATTCGACTAATTTATTAAGCTCTTTCAACTGTTTCAGGCGCTCAACAAGCTCGACCTTAATTTCTTCGATAGCATCAAGTACAGTCTGACGAGCAGTCACATAATGGCTTTTAGGGTAAACCGTAACCCTGGTTAACTTCTGTAAGATTTCACCGGTTAATGGGTCAAACCGACTTAAACTATCCACTTCATCATCAAATAACTCAATCCGAATTGCATTCCGTTCAGATTCAGCTGGAAAGATGTCGATCACATCTCCTCTGACCCGGTAGGTGGCGCGCTGAAGCTCCATATCATTTCGAGTAAACTGTAACTCAGCAAGGCGTAATAATATCTGTCTTTGATTGATTTCATCGCCTGGTTTCAGATGCATCACCATACTATGAAATTGCTTGGGATCTCCCAATCCATAAATCGCTGAAACCGATGCAACAATGACACAATCTCTCCGTTCCAATAAAGCTCTTGTTGCTGATAAACGCATTTGCTCTATTTGATCATTAATTGAGGCGTCCTTTTCAATAAATGTATCACTACTCGGCACATAGGCTTCAGGTTGATAGTAATCATAGTAGGAAACAAAATACTCAACAGCATTGTCAGGGAAAAATTCCTTCATTTCTCCATATAGTTGAGCGGCCAGAGTTTTGTTTGGCGCAAGTACTATGGTTGGTCTTCCTGTCTTCTGAATCACGTTTGCGATAGTGAATGTTTTTCCAGAGCCAGTAACCCCTAATAAGGTCTGATGGCTCAAACCATCTTCCAATCCTTCGATAAGCTTTTTGATCGCGTTTGGCTGGTCACCGGCAGGTTGGAAAGGAGATTTTAATAAAAATGGCTGACTCATATAAATATCGATATCTTTTAATAAAAAATTAGCTTAATTGTTATTAACAGTATCATACTCTTATCTGGAGTCAGACCCACTAAATTAACTATTTTTAGCCTTTTTGATTAGTTTTTACCCGAAAAAAGGGCTTGAATGAAAAGATTTCATTTTTTTTTAAATTGGAGGTTGACCGACCGTAAGTTCTTCTTTATTATTGCGCTCGTTCTCGACGAGAGACAAACTATTCCCCCTTAGCTCAGTTGGTTAGAGCGACGGACTGTTAATCCGCAGGTCCCCCGTTCGAGTCGGGGAGGGGGAGCCAAATATGAGAAAGCCGCTTTTTAAGCGGCTTTTTTATTGCCTCCAGTTTTATCTATGTGGTTTTAATACTGGATTTGATTGGCAGACACTCTAAAAGCCCACAAAAGACTAGTTTACTGTTTTAGCAAAATGACTGAATCAGGTAGAATCTCTCCTATGAAATATTTTGAAGCCAAAGAATTTATTGCTGTTGCGGTTTTAGCTTTAGCCTGCAGTTTTATCATGCTGCTAGCGCCGGAATCAATCAAACTGTTGCGCTATGAAATCATTGCTGTCGAGCAAGGTGAATGGTGGCGGGTCTTTTCTGCCAACCTGACTCATAGTAACTGGAACCATTGGCTGCTCAATCTGACGGGACTAATCCTGATCGATTATCTTTATCAACCTTTAGTTTCACAAAAACAAAGGATCTCATTACTGCTATTTTGCATGCTACTGAATGTTTTATTTATGCACTATACAATTCAGTTACAATGGTATGTCGGCCTGTCTGGTGCACTACATGGATTTCTTGTTGGCGGTGCGCTACTTAGCATGAAAGAAGCAAAATATTTCAGTTTATTAGTATTGACGGTTGTTGCTGCTAAACTATTGGTAGAGTTAAACTTCGAAGTAAATCAGTTTACTGCTCAGTTTATTGATGCAAACGTGGTTGAGGAAGCACATTTATCGGGTGCTATAGCAGGTATTTTCTATTATCTGATAATCACTATTTATCAGTTATTCAAAGGCAAACAGGACGCTCTGTAAACGTCCTGTTTAATCGTTAATCGTCTTATTAGAAGATACTGCTAAAGGGTAATACGCGCTCGATTGTTAGCAATGGTTACTACC
>CBDUHU010000718.1:0-2250 GCA_965366725.1 uncultured Kangiellaceae bacterium | reverse complement strand
ACAGGTACAACAGTTAAACGACGATCCCACCATAATTTTCTTGGTGATGAAAAGAGAATAAAAACCAATGGGGACGCAATAAGAACGCCGATAGAATCACCAATCCAGTGATAAAACCAGGTGTAAGCGTACAGGTTGATATTAATTTCATTGGTTAATAGTTGACTAGTTACAACAAAGCTTGCATTGACTGTACAGGCAAGTGGCCCAGCAGTGAGCATGAAAATCAGAATGTCTTTTTCTTTGCTCAGTGTACTTGGAAAACCGATGTACCTACGCACTAACCAACTTCCAAAGAAGGCTTGCAGCGTTGTCCCTAATGCGGTTGCTAATACTAATTCAGAAAGGTGTAGTGAATGATTAATTGAGTCAATATTGTCCCAAAATGTCAGTATGACTGAACCAAAAAAAACACCAGGGATTAGACGATAACCCCAAATTAGAAGTGCTGATAGTGCAATACCTGCCGACGGAGAAATCGTTGAGGGGTAACCTGGGATGATCGCTATTGTTAAGGCCATTTTTCCAATCAGGACATAACTAATCAATAATATGACATTGTGGTATATCCTCTTATTTGATATTTCAACAGGCATTACTTCACTTCTTTAGAATGATTGAGCAGTCTATGATTAATATAGTCCATTGAATATTAGACAAGTGTTAAGTTTTCTGGAAAAAGTACTATTAAGTATAGCAAGTATTCTGGCGAATACATTTTAATTCACCATTATTAATGTTCAAAATTTTGCAAATTACTTAGTCATTGAAAAACAATTAGATGATGAGTAAATCGGCTTCACCGATATATCAGGACAAAAGAGTTGTAAAAGCAGTTGTATTTGTTGTTTAAGTCTACAATAATAAATAATGATGCTGATGGGGCACATCAGTAGTCTGCACAATAAGAATGATAAAATTAAGAGCATTGAAGTTGAGACGTACACCCGCCATGGAAAACAACGAAAAGATGCCATCAGAGCATCCCATTAATGTGGAATTTAGCAGTCTTAAATTGTCTGTTGGGGAGTATATTGTTGATTTTAATGATGGACTTTTAATAAAGCCTGACTTGAGTATTGTTTCTATATCCAAAAAACCGCTTAAAGTGTTGGAAGTATTAATTCTTCATCGTAAGAGGTTTCTTTCAGGTAGTGAGCTGCATCGAATTTCTTCTGGTAGAACAGAGACTCTGGAAGCTGCTACTCGTCAGCATGTCAAAAAACTTCGACAGCTTTTTGAAGATAATGACAAAAGTATTTTTGTGACAGAATCAAGGGGTTACAAACTGAGTTTGTCTGTCAAGCCTTTTGAAAGTGATAACTCAATACCAGGTTTTTTGAGTAAATCTCGTACTATTTCCTCTAGTATTTTCCAGCGGATTATTATATCGATTCTGCTTTTCATTATAGTGAGTCTTTTTTCAGGGATGTGGATTAAATCCAGCAATGATATCGAACCGAATGACAATGCTCAGTTTGACTTATCAAATACTCCCTATCGTTCTTTAACCTATCTTGACGGTATCGAGTTTTATCCTGTTGCGTCAACAGATGGTAGATGGGTTATATTTAATCACTTGAAAAAAGATTCAACCAACTGGCGGATCTATCTAAGAGATATGAAGTCTGAGACTCTTGTTCCATTAACTGATGGTCGATTTAATGATAAATATCCCAAGTGGTCTATCGACGGAAAATATATCACATTTACGCGTTTGAAGGACGGCGCTTGCATGTTTATGAATTCGCGGCTTGACATTGAAACTAAGCAACTAAAGAACATGTCTGTAATGAAGTCTTGTAATCCATCTTCACTGGGGGCTCAATCGATGCTCTGGAAGGATAATAAAGGAATCTTTTATGTTGAAGAGGAGTCGTATTCCTCGCCAGCTGTTGTTTATTCTTATGCATTTGATTCGAAAGCAAGTTGGCAGGTAACGTCACCGTCACCAACTAGCAAGGGGGATTATTTTATTCAGTTGTCCCATTCAGGTGAGGAATTAGCGGTTCTTAGAAGTAAAAATGATCTTGCGACAGAAATTTGGTTGTATAACACCAGAACGTGGGAAAATAGACTATTGGATACGATCAACTATCCTCTTTTCCGAGTAAATTGGTCTGCGAGTGATACCAGTCTTGTTTATAAAAACTCGGAAAATCAAATTATAAAAACTGATTTGAAAGATAATAGCAAGCAAGTGATTGCTGATATTAAACTACCTTTTTACTTGCCTATATTACATGGTGA
>CBDUHU010000717.1:0-2253 GCA_965366725.1 uncultured Kangiellaceae bacterium | reverse complement strand
CTGATGGAAATATTTGTGTTCAGATGCGCGGCTTTTCATCGAGAGTTGTTGAGCCGTCAACCAATATTAAAAATGGACACTTACGGGCTACACCAAGTTGGATAAAGCAACCATTAGCTGAAAGTCTGAATGTTGATTATTGGCAGCATCATATTTTCTTATGTGATTTTTGCGACATCGATAGCGGTCAACTTCAGGAGTTGATTCCACAAAGCAAATGCTTAAAGCTTGAGTCTGAACAGGACAATATCGGGCAAAAGTATAGTGAGATATCGATAGCCTGTTTTGAGCAGTTGAAGACGATATTAGAGAGTAAGCCAAAAGGAAAAGTTCTGCTTCAATTGGCGTTAGAGGCACGGCCAGACAATCAGGTTTTACGTGGACTTTCGGGTATGCTAAAAACTGCCAGGTTGGAAAATCCTAATATTTATGGCCAGCTTATTATTTGTGATTCCGGTATTACTGTAGATGATTTATCACAACATCTGAGTAGTGAGTCTCAACAAGCATTTAACACAGAAATTAAATATTCTAACGGACAAAGGAAAGTCTTTGGTTGGCAAAAAATTGCAGTTCAGTTACAGAACAAAAGCCAGTTACTAAAGGAAAATGGTGTTTACCTTATAACTGGTGGACTTGGCGGTCTTGGACAGATATTTGCCAGAGAAATTCTTCAACGAGTGAGCAAGGCAAAAATAATACTGACCGGCAGGACTGAATTGAATCAGGATGTATGGGCCAGTAAGCAACAACAGATCTTTAACGGCATTAAGTTTGAGCCAGAGCGAATTAGTTATCAGAAAATCGATTTGTCAGATTTTAACGATGTAGAAGGTGTCATTGAATCCATTAAACAGGAATATCGACAACTTAATGGCATAATTCATAGTGCCGGTATGGTTCTGGATAATTTTATTTTAAAGAAATCGAGCGCAGAGTTTGCCCAGGTATACGCGCCAAAAGTGACTGGTACTTATCATCTTGATTTGGCTACTCAGCATATGAAGCTAGATTTTATGGTACTTTTTTCCTCGGGTTCATCGTCCTTTGGAAATCTCGGTCAGGCTGATTATGCCGCGGCAAACGGCTTTATGGATCATTTCTCCCTGTATCGAAATCAACAGACTGATAAAGGATTGCGACACGGCAAAACCTTAACGATCAACTGGCCCCTCTGGCAAGATGGTGGAATGGTTGTTGATAGTCAAAGTCAGGCGATGCTACTTAAAACACTTGGCATGTTGCCGATGCAAGTGGAGACTGGAACCAATACGTTGTTTGATAGCCTGGGTCTTGGATACAGCCAGGTTCTGGTTATCGAAGGTAATCTGAAGAAAATCGAGCAGCTATTATTGGAAGTGCCTTCGGTAGTGCAGCCAGTTGCAAAACTGATCAGTGCTAATTCTGAAAAAGAAAATTCAGATGTTCCACTGGGTGATATTACTGAAAAAACAATTGACTATCTATCCAGACAATTATCAAAACTATTGAAAATTTCCCTTGCGGAAGTTGATCCGCAAGCGCCGATGGAAGTTTATGGAATTGATTCCATCATGGCGATGACGTTGACTAATGAATTGGAAAAAGACTTTGGCTCTTTAGCAAAAACACTCTTTTTCGAGTACCAGACCATAAGTGAACTGGCTGAGTATTTTGTTAATTCACACTCGCAGCAATTGACTCAGTTACTGAGCGTTAACAAGTCTTCCAGTCAAAAAATAGAAACCGTTAGCAAGCAGACTCAAACAGTCATGCCTGTACTAGAACCATTGATTTCCAATGGACGATTTGTTCAGCCAGAAACTGGAGTTCCTTCAAAGCAACAGAGTCTTGCAAATAATCAGTCGCCAATTGCCATTGTTGGATTGAGTGGTCGTTACTCAGAAGCCGCAGATATCAGCGAATATTGGGAAAACCTGAAAGCGGGTAAAGACTGTATTGTTGAAATACCTGCATCACGCTGGAAGTGGCAGGACTACTATAGTGACGAGCCAACTTTAACTGAGCATCATTACAGTAAATGGGGTGGTTTTATTGAAGGGGTTGATGAATTTGACCCTCGCTTCTTTAATATTTCTCCGCGTGAAGCTCGCTCAATTGATCCGCAGGAACGTCTATTTTTACAACATGCATGGATGGCGATTGAAGATGCTGGCTTCACCCGTGATAGTTTGCAGATTTCTCACCCTGATGATCTGTCTGGACAGGTTGGAGTTTATGCCGGTGTGATGTATGGCGAATACAATCTGTCCG
>CBDUHU010000716.1:0-2255 GCA_965366725.1 uncultured Kangiellaceae bacterium | reverse complement strand
ACTCACCACTTTCTCTTTGGAAATTCTACTAAAGTAACTTTCGTCTCGTGTTTCGATGGTTGAGTTATGTTTATTATATATTTTCTTCATTAGAACCTTTCCAGTTTTAGGAATATATAAAAGCTTGCGAGGATGTTTTCCTCCCACATCTTCCGCAACAAGTTTAAACCCTTCAAGTTTAATATACTCTCGAACAAATTCGATATTGCGCTTTCCGACATCAGTCATACCTTGCATAACCCTGCCACCACCAAATATTTTTAGTTCTAGTCTTTCTCTAGTTCCACCATTTCTCAGAATGTCGTTAATCATTTGTTCCATCGCAAAATTGCCATAACGAGCAGCGCTACTTAAATCAATACTCTGGTCCTGCTCACTTTTTATAGGCAACATAAAATGATTCATTCCTCCAATTCCAGCAACCGGATCACGTACACAAGCGGAAATACATGATCCCAACACAGTGGTAATCGCTTCATTGTGTCCCGTCACATAAAACTCCCCAGGTAATATTTTTGCAGTTGACATACCTGTTTTTTTATCCCAGTAACGGTTTATATGATTAAATTCCTGCCAACAAGAAGGTAGGTTATCTCTATCAAAACCAAATGCCATTTAATTAACTTTCCTAAATATGGTTTTACCTATCGAACTAAAGGTGTTTTTGTTTGCACTCAAGTTTTCTGAATGGCCTAACATTAAACAGCCATTACTACATAAAAGCTCTGAATATCTTTCAACCAGGTTTTGTTGTGTCGGTTTATCAAAGTAAATAAGGACATTCCGACAAATTATTAGATCAAATGGTCCTCTCATTGGCCATTCATTCATCAAGTTTAGAGGCTTAAAAAAAATACACTCCTTTAACTGAGGGTTAACTTCCCATTCATCAGACCGGCAATTGGATGTCTGTTTAAACCATTTGAGATATCTTTTTTCAACAGGCTTTAGTTTCTCTGCACTATAAATGCCTTTCTCACAAGATTTAAGTACATTTGTATCCAGATCTGTCGCCAATATTTTAAAGTCAACATCAATGGGTTTATTCGGTTGCTCATGCCATAACATTGATAAAGTATAGGGCTCTTCACCAGTTGAACATCCGGCCGACCAAATTCGAATACGTTTCTGTTCTTTTTTAAATAACTCAGGAAAATAATACTGCCTCAAATAATCAAAATGGTGTTTTTCTCGAAAAAAATGGGTTAAATTAGTTGTTAACGAATTAACAAAATTAACTTTTTCCTCTTCATTTTCAATAACATATTCCAGGTATTTTTTGAAATTATCAAAACCGAGTTTCCTTAATCGTCTCGCCAGCCTGGAATAAACCATATCAGTTTTGCGTTCAGACAGGTTAATCCCGGAGAACCCACCAATCATTTTAACAATCAAATTAAAATCATTTTTGGTAAAGTTAAATTCCCTATCCACGATCGACTTATTTTGCATAAATACTCTATATAAAATATATAACTATTAGAGGTATTCCCATAAGAACTTACATTATCTAATGTCTGGGCGTTAAATGTTTTGATGTAAAGCAAACGTCTGTTATTTTCATTAACCAATAGCAATTGTTCATTGATTCTCTTTACTGGTCAGTTATCATCTGGCTAAGATCAAAATTCTTCCCACTCATCATCCTCAGGAATATTGAGTCCCCTTGCTGTGCCCCTGGCAACACCCGCTTCAGACTTTACCGGTGAAACAATTTGTGAACTCTTTTTGCCGCTTTCCTCTCCTGTTTTAAAGAAGCTCATTAATTCCATTAAGTTTCCGGCCTGCTCATTGAGCGACTCGGCAGATGCAGCGGCTTCTTCTACCAGTGCAGAGTTTTGCTGAGTCATATTATCCATCTGTGAAACCGCCTGGTTAATCTGTTCTATCCCGGATGCTTGCTCTTCACTTGCATTTGAAATTTCCTTAACAAGAGTAGTCACATTTTTTACCGAGTCGACAATTTCATTGAGTTTTTGTCCCGAATCATTGACTAGCTGACTTCCTTGATCAACCTTGTTAACACTATTGCTAATTAACGACTTAATATCTTTAGCTGCACTGGCACTGCGTTGCGCCAGGTTTCTAACTTCAGCAGCAACCACCGCAAACCCTCGCCCCTGGTCACCAGCTCTTGCAGCTTCCACTGCAGCGTTTAGTGCGAGCAAATTAGTTTGAAATGCAATTTCATCGATCACTCCAATGATATCTGAAATCTCTCTTGAGGCATCGTTAATCTCTTTCATCGCCTTCAC
>CBDUHU010000715.1:0-2256 GCA_965366725.1 uncultured Kangiellaceae bacterium | reverse complement strand
CAAGTGCAGTTTTCCTTGTACCACAGACCCAGAGTCTATTTCGATAACCAGTTCATCACTATCTGAAAAAAGCCCGGAAAAGAACCCATCTGACTTGTCGATAATAATGTCCCCTTTAATGACTGAACCTTCAGACAATTTAATATCACCGTTATTGGTTCTTATATTACGTTCAACAGTTACCCCCGTTAGTAATAAATCACCGTTTACACTCTTTATATCTCTACCGATATGGCTTTTATTGCCGATCTGGATACTGCCATTGACAGTCTCTAATGTCCCTTCGACAATCAGGTTTTCACCGGACTTAATGCCTCCATTAACTGTTTCCGCACTCCGAAAATGTACATTGTCTCCGATCTCAATACCACCATTGACAGTTTCTACATTTCTCGCCACAGAATTTGACTCTAACTGCACACCGCCATTAACGCTGGAAATATTACGAACATGAGACTCTTTCTCAACAACAATTCCACCAAAAACACTACTTAAGTCCCTAGTTCTATCAATATCACTCGCATTAACATTTATTGCACAACCAACTCCTGCTGAAAGTAAGACAATTACAAGCGATAAAGTAGTTAGTATTTTCATCATAAATTACACCGATTAGTTTATTGTAAAAAAGACTTATGCAAATTTGCGGCCATCTATAGATAGCTAATAAAAACAAACGTTTACATATTATTGTGATTAACTAAACGTTATTTATTAGGTGTTTCTCACATTTTTTGGTTAAATTCACTTATCAATAATAATTTCCGAACTTAATAAAGGACGAGCTATGAAATGCCATGAAGTTGACTATGAAGTAATAGGCCACGACATCCAACTGGTTGAAATCACACTAGACCCAGGAGAGACAGTTGTCGCAGAGGCTGGTGCAATGAACTATATGGAAGAAGGAATTGATTTTGAAACCAAAATGGGAGATGGCTCAGATCCCGATCAGGGAGTGATGTCGAAACTGTTTTCCGCAGCCAAAAGAACCGTTACCGGAGAATCTATTTTTACAACTCATTTTACCAACCGAGGTAGCGGTAGAAAAAATGTTGCATTTTCGGCTCCTTACCCTGGAACCATTGTTCCACTGGATATGTCCGCTCTAGGGCAAAAAGTTATTTGCCAAAAAGACGCATTTGTCGCAGCTGCACTAGGGACAAAAATATCGATCTCTTTCAATAGAAAACTTGGCGCCGGTTTTTTTGGTGGTGAAGGTTTCATTCTGCAAAAACTTGAAGGAGACGGAATGGCCTTTATCCATGCTGGCGGAACTTTGATAAAAAAAGAACTCAAGGGTGAAACGTTACGCGTGGATACAGGTTGCCTGGTTGGCTTCACGCAAGAAATCAGTTATGACATCCAGAGAGCTGGTAACTTAAAATCAATGATCTTTGGTGGTGAGGGATTATTTCTGGCAACTCTTTCTGGTCATGGCACAGTTTGGTTACAAAGCCTTCCCTTTTCCCGTCTTGCTGATCGAATATTCGAAAACGCACCGGGTCGTGGCGGAAGTGACAAAGGCGAAGGTTCTGTTTTAGGCGGTTTAGGAAGAATGATTGACGGAGATTAATCAGGAAAAGCCTGGTGGATTTCATCAGGCTTTCTCACGTTGTTCAAATAAGCAACCGCCAACATAGCAAATCTATTTCTCCCAGTCAGGCTAGCAACCGTTAAAAAAATAGCGAACTCTTGGTTATTTGCTACACTTAGCTATGCATATTGAGGCTAACTGAATAAGTAATAATACTTGGTTAAATCGGTGGTATAAATAGAAAATCAAAAGACGAATGATTATCTAACACCTGACGCTTTATTTATGTATTGATCCAAGTCTATTGACAATGAACTAAAATCTGGCATTATGCCGCGCGATTAAGAGCTAAAGAGAAGTCATTATCCAATGAGTCAAATTGATTTTAACCGGTTGATACTAAAAGGCGTCACTCCTGAAGGTAATAAGTTTCGCCCAAGTGACTGGGCAGAGAGACTTTGCGGTAATCTATGTACGTTTAGAAACCGTAGAATGTACTATTCACCATTGCTACGCCCAGCAGTAATTGAAGGAATCAAATGTGTCATTGTTGATGCAAAACTTGGTGAGGAACATACCAATTTATTAAGTGATGTTATTCATTTTGCAAAAAAGAATAATTTGCAGACTGAAAAACAGCTCTAATCTGTCGCAAATATCTAGATTTCTTAATAAATCACTTAACTTTTACCCCGGTTTAAGTCTATATTAGGCATAAT
>CBDUHU010000714.1:0-2265 GCA_965366725.1 uncultured Kangiellaceae bacterium | reverse complement strand
ATATTCATTGACACTTCACGACGTAAATCACCTTCAACAGTGAATTTAGCAACTTCGTTACGAAGTGATTCTACTTCTGATTCGGCAAGATCACGGATCTTGCGGTTACCTTCGATATCTGCATCAGCACAAATTTGCTGCGCGCGAGTACGACCGATACCGTAAATTGCGGTTAACGCAATTACCGAATGCTTATTAACTGGAATGTTAATACCAGCGATACGGGCCATTTAACTAACTCCCAAATTTCAGTTACAAAGACAAGTATTAAATAAAATACTGCCACCTCACGAAAAGGCGCGACATAATAGCCTTGTAACGATTAAAAATCAACCTGTTAATGTAATTTGTAATCTCTCTACTGAGATATAGTAAGGAAGTACCTTATTAACCTTGACGCTGTTTATGGCGAGGGTCGGTACAAATTACTCTTACACTGCCGTTTCTGCGAATAACTTTGCATTCACGACACATTTTTTTAACAGAAGCTCGAACTTTCATTTTCGTACTCCAAATTCTATAGAACTTGAGATCACTCACCAGTCAAAATAACTAGCGAATCCCCGTTGTTCCGTAGTTTTTAAAATTGGCCTTTTTCAGTACTGATTCATAGTCTCTGGAAATTAGGTGCGCTTGAACCTGCGACATAAAGTCCATAATAACGACCACAATAATCAATAATGAAGTTCCACCGAAGTAGAAAGGCACTTGAAAGAATAAAATCATGAATTCAGGTAGCAAACACACAGCAGTAATATAGAGTGCGCCTACCAAAGTTAACCTTGTCATAACTTTATCAACATATTTAGAGGTTTGCTCTCCAGGACGGATCCCAGGAATAAACGCTCCAGATTTTTTCAACTGATCGGCAGTATCACGTGGATTATAAACTAATGCAGTGTAGAAGAAGCAAAAGAACATAATACCAGCACCATATATCAAGATATAAAGTGGGTTACCTGGCTGTAACTGCTGAGCAATATTTTGTAACCATAACCAGTCATCCCCTTTGCTAGCACCAATCCACTGGGCAATAGTGCCCGGAAACAGGATAATACTGGATGCAAATATTGCAGGAATAACACCGGCCATGTTCACTTTTAATGGTAAATGTGAAGACTGAGCCTGATACATTTTACGACCTTGCTGTTTTTGTGCGTAATTAACAACAATACGTCGTTGACCACGTTCCATAAAAACTACAAATGCCGTTACAACGAGCACAACTGCAAGGATAAGCAGAAGTGCTAATATATTCATGTCACCTTGTCTTGCCTGCTCAAAAGTCTGTCCTAATGCAGTTGGTAATCCAGCAACGATACCGACAAAAATCAGCACCGAGATACCATTACCGATACCGCGTTCATTAATTTGCTCACCTAACCACATTAAGAACATCGTTCCAGTGACCAAACTAACAATCGCACCAAAATAGAAACTAAACCCGGGATTTGGTACCAAACCTGGCATCAAATTGGGGAAGTTAGTTGCGATTCCAACAGCCTGTAAACAAGCAAGAACAAAGGTTAAATAGCGCGTATACTGGCTAATTTTTCTGCGACCAGCTTCACCTTCTTTCTTAATTTCTTGTAACTTTGGTTCAACAAAGCTCATTACCTGAATAATGATAGATGCTGTGATATAAGGCATAATTCCGAGCGCAAAAACACTTGCACGCTCCATCGCTCCACCAGAAAACACATTAAATAATGCCAAAATAGTGCCTGACTGCTGACTAAACAGCTGATCTAATATATTAGCGTCAATTCCCGGTACAGGCACAAAAGAACCTAAACGGAAAATAACTATAGCGGTAAGCACAAACAACAAACGTTGTTTGAGCTCGGTTAAACCACCGCCTGATTTCTTTTCTACTGGAGCTTTAGCCATATCTTACAATCCTGAATAAACCAAATTATGCCTGAACAGTCCCACCAGCAGCTTCAATTGCTGCTTGAGCACCTTTTGATACTTTAACGCCATCGCCTACCTTTACTGCACGATCAATAGAACCAGACAACATTACTTTAACTTGTAAGATGTTCTTATTGATTAAGCCAGCAGCACGTAATGACAATAGGTCAACTGCATCACCTTCAACTTTGTTCAGCTCTCCTAGACGAACTTCAGCCGAAACCAAAGATTTTCTAGAAGAAAAACCAAATTTAGGTAAACGCATTTTTAAAGACATCTGACCGCCTTCAAATCCAGGCTTAACTTTACCACCTGAACGAGACTTCAAACCTTTATGACCACGGCCACAAG
>CBDUHU010000713.1:0-2266 GCA_965366725.1 uncultured Kangiellaceae bacterium | reverse complement strand
TTATTTCCACCGGGGCCTTTTAATGGGCACCCTGCGTAAAAGCGAATTTTGGGAGCATCAATAACCATGGGGTTATTAAAAAAACGTTCATCTTCGAGAGCATCAGGTACTATCATAGGGGTGTCACCTAAGATAGCGTGTCCACAAAAAGATACTTTTCTGGTCGTAGAGTCTTCCTGCAACCCGTATTTCGATTTAAACCATTGGCGATCAGAGTCAATCAGAGCAATGTAAGCAATAGGAACAGAGAATACATTGGCAGTAACACGGGTAACTCGATCAAAGCGCTCCTCTGGTGGAGTATCTAAAACCTTAAGAGCACGCAAATCAGCTAGCCGTTCTTTCTCGTTGTCAGGTGTGGAAGGCTCAACCATAAGTTTATAGCTCCAATGTTAAATTGGTTTCACTTTCACTATCTTACATCATTCGTCTCTCAGGTCTCAATTGGTTTGCTTTTCACCGTTAAATACATTGATCAGGTTACTCTTTATACCCATCAGTTTAAATAAGTTCAGATTGAAACACTTCAAGCCTGTTCATAAACGATGTTGAGGCGACCGACGCACTTATATTCCGAACAATTCAATTTTTATCCAGATGATGACTGATTAATAAATTAAACTCATCTACTTCAGTATCATCGGCCAGCTCAGCCAGACAGTAATGAACCTCGCCTTCCCACATACAAAACGTTCGACAATCACCATTCTCACCCTGACCAAGCTCAAGCGTATAATACTTGATCATAGAGTGAGCACTACCCTCAGTCGGAGTACTATTTTGCAACAATACCACTCCCACGTAAAAACACTCGACATATGCCTTTGGTGTTGGCATCTTGATAATTATAATAGGTTTTTCAGCGGCAAGTCCTGTTTCAATAGTAAAGTCGTCAATCGCCAAATCACAGGGATCATCCGGGCTGCCAGCCTCCACCTGATTAATCAACTCAACCAGAAATTCCATCTTATTGTTGGAGGCCATAATTTGAAAAAATTGTAGTGGGTCATGTTCACACATTTGCCTGAATGCTTCGTGAGCAAGAAGATAGTGCCTCTTTCTTGGTTTATTCAGTACTCCTGTTGAGCGATTAACACTACTCATAAATTTAACTTCCTACTTTGATAAACTAATTAACTGCCCAACGCGCTGCTAGTTTTTCGACAATTGACTTAAGTGCCTGTTGTGATTTGGGATTAACCCAATCATACCCAATTGCTTGCCAGTCAGAATCCAATATTTTAAAACCAAGCCTCTCTATAAAGTTCAACTCTGATACAAAAAAATGTTGTTTATAGGGTAACAACACTCCACCATGTAACTGTTGAAATAGCTTTGCTTCATCATAACTCTTGTACCAGTGATTAATAAAGCCACCAAACTCTGAACGACCAAAGAATGTCTTAAAATCAATGAATAGATTAACATCTACCGCTTGCTTAAAGGTACACCACTCACTAAACCCTTGCTCCATGGCAATAATATTTAATGCATCTTTAAGCTTTACCTTGTCGGGTTTTGCTAACAGCTTTTGTTGACTGCATTGATACAGTCGATGACGAAGTGAGCTATCAATAATAATATCAGCCTGACGGATCTGTTTTAATAAAATTGAAGCCTGTGCTTTAAAGTAGTTAAGGTTTTTACCAAGATAGTAATTTTGTCCAGTAGTTTTCATCAACTTCTCCTTTGTCATTACTTTTCCCCACTAAAGTAACAAAAACAAAGTAAAAATCGTCTTACAAACTCGGACTTTAAAGGCAAGTTGTATCGATAAGATGAGCATAACTCTTTTGTAGGGAAGGTTCTCTCAAAACCTCAACCTGTATTTTAAACAAAATCTCCATCATTTCCAATAACTTTAACAAATCATCTTGTTGCAACCGTATTATGGCGGCTTGCTAACGCTATTTTTAGAAAATATGAAAACAAAAAAGCGAAACCAAAGTTTCGCTTTTTCGAGGAAAGTAATAAAGAAAACTACAATCTATGGAGCATCTATTTTACTCACGTCACCTGCTTTAATAATAGAAAAATCTTCAACCTTCAAATATTTTCGCATGACCCGATTAACTTCTTTTGCGGTCAGATCCTTCAGTGCTTTCTCATAGTCTTTATTCCATTCCATTGAGCGATCAAGATCTAGATTGGCAACCAGAACACCAACTAGCTCTCTATCTTGAGCCCTGCTGACCTTCTTACCTTGTAATAAACCAGATTTCGCACTTTCGATTTCCTCTTCGCTAAAGCCATCCGCAATAACCCT
>CBDUHU010000712.1:0-2267 GCA_965366725.1 uncultured Kangiellaceae bacterium | reverse complement strand
CTTTCAAAAACGATAAGACACATAAACACATTAAAGAGCAGTTACCAAATGTTAGCTATGTACTTTCTGCAAACATCAACCTCGGTGGGAATTCACAACTACAGGTAACATCTGAATTAGATGAACTAAGTAGTGGAAATTTAATTTGGGACGATCACTATGAAAGTCGGGTCGATAATACTACCTTCTTCTCAATACAGTCTAAAATGGCGACTGCTGTATCACAATCGCTAAAAGTCGTGATTCTCGACGAAGAAAAAACAACACTGGGAAAATTACCAACTAATGATTTACGAGCCTATGAATATTATATCACAGGACAGCAACATAGAGATCTTTTGACTCACGACTCACTTAAAAAGGCGATTAGCCTGTTTGCTAAGGCGATAAGCCTGGACCCACAATTTGAAGCTGCCTATGTCGCAAAAGCTGACGCATATCGAATTATAATGGTGTATTTTGAGAAACCGTCCGAAGTTTTACCTGAGGTAGTTGAGGCAGTGGCTGATACCCTGAAAATTAATCCTCAATCAGCAGAAGCTCGTGCTTCACTTGGGCTTGCTTATGTTTTTGCATGGCGCTGGAATGACGCATGGGATATGTTGAAACAAGCGCAAGAACTCGATCCAGACCTGGCACTAACAGAGTTAGGTTTCGCACTTTACTATTGTGGACTGGGATATCCTGAAGGTGTTCGTCGATCTCTTATCGCAGCCAATCAACTAGATCCTTTGAATATTGAAATAGCGGATTGGGGGCACTGGGCTTTGGCTATGGTCGGTGAAATTGAAGCTGCGGTGAATTGGAGCAAACAAAAAGTACAACTTCATCCTGATGTTGGTCTAATTTTTAGCAGCGCGAGTATGACTGCGTCTCTAGTTGGAGAACACCAACGCGCAATTTCTCTCGCAAAAAGAGGAATACAGTTAGATTCTGGGGCTTCTTACCCTTTACTAGCATTAGCACAAGCATATGGGCACGCTGGGAAGTAGAGAAAATTCCGCAACTACTGGCGCAGGTAGAAAGTTTTAACAGCTATATGTGTGACTATGAAACAGCCATCACATACTTGATGATGGATAACCTTGATAAGACCTTTGAACATTTAAATAAAGCGGTCAGTTATCGTTCGAATTGCCTGATCTTTACACGTAATGATCCCCGATTAAAATCCATAAGAAAAGACCAGCGTTACCTTGCGATTTTAACTAGAGTAGGACTCGATGAGCTGTCGGTTAAAAATTATGCTCGATAAAATACCGATAGTATTACATTAATGGTGAAAAACGTTGGCACCTAATGAAATCGAAAACTGCCACTTTGTTCAAAGCATAATAATTCAACCGCATTTGTTGAAAATTAATAGCGTTCGTGATTTACTGATAGCCGAACTATAGAACACTTAGATTCGTTGATAAATGGCGACGATTTATAGTTCGAAAATAAAAATTTACAATCTCTATTCTTAATTCCTGGCGGATAAAATGAAAATAATAAGCCTGCTGATACTTGCTTTATTGGTTACTTTTCCATCACAAACTGATGCGGCCGAAGGGTTTAGTAAAGCAAAGAGAAAAATGTATTCTCAAGTCTTTAATAACCGTGGTTCGACTTTATATTGTGATTGTAGCTGGTCTAAGAAAAAAGTTAACCTTGCCAGTTGTGGGCTCAAAGACTATTTTCCTAAAAAACGCAGAAAGCGAGCTGCTCGAACGGAAGCAGAACATATTATTCCTGCGTCCTGGTTACTGAAGGTCAATAAAAAATACAGGCAGTGCGCAATAGACTCAAAACTTCACAAGAAGAGTAAACGTGACTACTGTAGTAAGTATGACCCAGAGTTTAAGAAAGCTCATAATGACCTGGTTAATCTTTACCCAACTGTTGGTCAGGTAAATGCTGATCGTTCCAACAAGCCCTTTTTAGATAAGATCAGAACAGAAAAAGATCGATATGGAAAATGCAACGCGATTTCTGGCAGTCGCGGTTTTGTGCCTCCGGCAAATAGAAAAGGAGATATTGCCAGAGTTGCGTTTTATATGGCTAAAACTTATGGCGTTGTGTATTCTAATCGCCAGCAGAAATTATTTGAAGCCTGGGATAAACTTGATCCTGTGTCAGATGAAGAACGTGAACATAATAACAGAGTCGTAAAAGTTCAGGGGTATGGCATTGAATACTAGCGCCGTGGTTTCATTTTCATATAACTTTGGTTAAATAAGTTAAAATAATTAAATAGCGATTTTGCATTAGTTTCTTCGCCAGCC
>CBDUHU010000711.1:0-2268 GCA_965366725.1 uncultured Kangiellaceae bacterium | reverse complement strand
ACTAAGTCAACAACGTTCTCAATCAGTTTAAAGTCAGTTACTTGCACGTACAGTTATTCAACATATTTATGTCGCTATCATTGCACTAACAGATGAAAATGAAATTAGTTTTTATAACCCCGCAGCAAAAAAGCTACTCCAACTGGATAAATCCAATACCGCATCATCAATACTGCAGCAGATTAATTTTGTTCACTCAATGAATAGCGGTCATCAACAATTAATTGAACTGACAATTGGACACCAGCAAGGCCCGTTTAATATACACATTGAAGAATTCAGAGAATCGGGATTGCAACACAAACTGCTATTTATTACTGACGTTAAAACGTTGCTCCGAAGCGAGGAGCGAAAAGCCTGGCAAAATCTTGTCCGGGTAATTAGTCATGAAATTAATAACTCACTATCGCCAATATCTTCCATCAGTCAAACATTGATGAAAGTCATTCAGCGTAAAGGGCTTGAATTAGAATCAGACAAAGACCTTTATGAGGGGTTAAAAATTATCAGTGAACGAGCCCATGGGTTAAGCCTGTTTATTGATAGTTATAAACAACTAGCTAAACTTCCAGCGCCTCAGAAAAAGCGAACCTCAATTCATCAACTATTAAAAAAAGTATGCTTATTGTACAGCCAACAATCGATTATTATCGAATCAACAAATGATATTAGTCTTACAATTGACCCGATACAATTCGAACAGGTATTAATCAATTTACTTAAAAATGCAATCGAATCAATGTCATTATCGAACCCTGATGGCAGTATTCATATTCATTGGAAAGAACTGGATTTCTTATGCCGTATTACGATATCAGATCAGGGTGAAGGAATTTCTAATCCGGGGAATTTATTTATTCCTTTCTATAGCACAAAAAGCAACGGGTCAGGTATTGGATTAGTACTGTGCCGACAGATAATAGAAGCTCACAATGGCCATCTGTCTATTGTAAACAGAAAAGATAGACCCGGTTGCAATGCAATTTTAGAAGTTCCACTGAATTTAACCCAAGATTCAACTAAAAAATCAGTTGCCAGTTAATAAAAAATAGTAACTACTCAAAGTGGCAATCAATTATTGTTGATAGACACACACAAGCTCTTTGCCGGTAATAGAGCTTTCTGCTGGATAACCAAATGCGTTATTAATATATCGAATCCCATTTAACTGGATGTTTCGATTGACATGACTATGCCCATAGACATGGATTTCAGGCTTTAACTGACGAATTTGTAGATCGAGTAATTCACTGCCAAGCGCGGGATATAAGTAACGATATTTCATCGGAATATAGGGTGGCATCAGATCAATTCTCGGGAGAAAATGTGAGAAACTAATTAAGGTGTCATTAGACAGATTAAGATAGGGTTTATTTTTGTTAAGAAAAAATTCAGTTATTCCTGTCATTGACATACCTTCAGGCCAGGAACAAGCTCTGAAGTCAACCCATATTTTTAATAACTGATTATCCGGTTCACCAAAAGTATAATCGTACCAACTGAACAAAGGCACGATAGTTATCGAATTAAAGTGAAAAGGCTCAATAGCAATGCCTGAATCTAATGTTAATTGATAGATTTTATTAAACTTTTCAATTGAGTTTAGATGCTTATCCCGATTAACCCACAACTCATGATTTCCCGGAACAAATATGACTTTAAAAAACTTTCTTTCCAGTTGATTAAAGCACCATTCGAGCAACGCCAATTTATCGGATATATCTCCAGCCAGAATTAAAATATCTTGTTGGTAGTCGCTAGAAGAAAGTTCTAGAATCCACTGTTTATTTTCCTGATAGTCAATGTGAATATCTGATACGGCAAAAACTCTCATTAAAAATATGCACCTACTTTAGCAAACAGTGCTGTATAAAAAAAATACGGAACTGTCTGACACATTTTCATTCTAAAAAAGACTATCAAAGAAAAATTAACTGGTATTTCCATAAATTCATTATTTTTATATTATTAAGTCCATTCATCGAGTTGTCATTCAATCATATAATATGAGACTTGACAATGACTATTCCCAATAGTGAGTTGGAACCATAGTGGAAAGCAATAAACAACTTCTACTATTTGTTATCATTAATAATCATCTCTGCTCCTTTTGAAGCAATAGCCATTACCACAGCATTAGTGTTTCCACTGATAATTGTCGGCATAATTGACGCATCAATAACTCTCAGATTCTCCAAACCATGAACACGTAGCCGGTGATCGACAACAGCTAATGGATCATTTCCCATTTTGCATGTTCCAACTGGA
>CBDUHU010000710.1:0-2268 GCA_965366725.1 uncultured Kangiellaceae bacterium | reverse complement strand
CGTAGAATCTCGATACCTGGCCGGAAAATTAACCAACAAAGACGGGGTACAGGTTTACATTGGTATTATGGTGGGTAAAAGGCAGCATCAGGTTCACATTGTTGAAGTAGCGGCGATGGAAGAAGACTTGGTCAAAGTGGATTCAAAAGCGCTCGGTAAAGGACTAGACCAATACGGTTTTGTTTCGGTTTATGGAATTTATTTTGACACTGGTAAGTCTGAAATTAAACCTGAGTCAAAAGATACAATAGACGCTATCGCTCAACTATTAAAAGAACGCCCATCGTTGGAGCTGTTTGTGGTTGGTCATACTGATATCGTCGGAAAACTGGATTTTAATATGAAGCTCTCGAAGAAAAGAGCGAGTGCAATTGTTCACGCACTAACCAGTCAATACGGTGTTAATATCAAACGTCTTAGCGGACAGGGTGTTGGTCCACTGGCTCCCAAAGCAACAAACAGTCATGAGAATGGTAGGGCAAAAAATCGCCGAGTAGAATTGGTGCAAAAGTAGTCAAGCTGACAGGGGAGTACTCATCTTATTAACCTGATAGCAAACCGATAAACAGGCTATCGATTGCGACTGTACTATTATTTGGCTGTCCAGTTAAGTTTTATACTTGTATTAAACTAGAGATTTATGTAGAAATCGTTTTAATATCAACTGCCGCATATTGGTTTAAAATAACTGACGAGACTTCACTACCCCAATGCTCATAACCTTTAATACCAGGATGAAATCCATCTTCTGCCATAAAACCCGTGCTATCGTCTAATTCGATATTTAAAAAACGACACTCATCCTGTGATGCCAGGTAATCTGTCAGTAACCTGTTAAATTCTTTAACACGTCTGCCTAAATAATAATTTAAAGGCCAGGGTAAAGCAGTAAATTTTTCCATCGGTGGCACCAGGGTTACAATAATCAATGAGGCAGAAAACTTGTGTTTGAGTAGTTGAATTAAGTCTTGTTGAAGAGTCAACCATTGGCTTGCTGAAATTGTTGAGATAACATCGTTAACGCCGAGGGACGTCACTATCACATCCACTTTGGTTTCAGGCATTACCTGTATTTTTTTTAGCATCTGCGATGTATTGCAACCACTCCACCCGAGCAGTTGCCAATTGACAGATAAAAACGGGGTTAACCCCCGGATGATTCTACCACTCAGCGCCTGGCTTTGTTGATCAACACCGACACCAACCGCTGCTGAGTCACCCAGAATCAATAAATTTAGTCCAGGTTCTCCTTTGTCATGATAGCCTTTGCGTGCACCTTGTGCCTCTTGCAAGCGCGGTGTTTTAATTAATACCCATAGTCCTTGCATAAGTAACAATGGCAACAGTAGAATTATTTTAACGCGGTGAAGCATAAATTCGTAGGTCTTATTTTTGCTTTATAGGCTAGCGGGCAGCTCTATACTTTTATCCCAAAGGTGCTGATTTAACCATTGCCATGTGTGCCAATAGAGCGCATATCGCTGCTGTCCTGTGGTTGGGAAATGCCCCATACCATCAAATTCAAGGTACTTCACTTCGACACCTTTATCTTTTAGTCCCTGGTAAAGCAGTTGCGCACTGGTAACGTTACAAACTGGATCTTTGTTACCGTGGATGATTAACATCGGAGTTTGTGCATTGTTGATATAGGTAATAGGAGAGGACTTTTTATAGATCTCTGGATCCTCCCAGGGAGTAGCGCCAAACGAGAAATCGCGGGTGGTGACGTTATCGGCTTCGTGTACCAGGTGAACCGTCCAGTCACTAATACCTGCACCACTATAGATTGATTTAAAAGGATGTTGTTTCATGGTTGACAGATAATCGGCAATAAAACCGCCGTAGCTCCAGCCTTGCATGACGATTCGGTTGGTATCGACAAAACCTTTTTTCACTAAATAATCCACGCCGTCAATAACGTCCATGACATCTTTCCCAAGCTGACGATGGTGTGCCTTAATGAAGTCGTCACCTTTACCAATCGAGCCGCGATAATTGACTTTAAACACTAAAGCGCCTTTATTGATAGCCAGTTCAAGCGGGGAGATATCGTAACTTCTCATAAAGGGGTAATCCTGCGCCCTTGGGCCGCCATGAATATCAACAATTAGTGGATAGCTAACACTTTTGTCAAAGTTGTCAGGCTTGAACAAAATACCGTCGATTGCCAAACCGTCTCGTGCTTTCCAAGAGAGTAGTTCTGAGCGTGCCATAGACTGGTATCCAGGCGTTGCCGATTTTGCGGTCAGGGCTACAGATTTTCCAGTT
>CBDUHU010000709.1:0-2276 GCA_965366725.1 uncultured Kangiellaceae bacterium | reverse complement strand
AATCACAATATCATGTTCGGCTAAGCCCTGACTAACCAGTGCCAATTCGGCAGCTCTTTCAATATCTCCTGCGAGTAAGATTTTACCCAAACTTGAATCAATAGAAAGCACACATGATGCATTATTACCAATCAAGCGCTCTTCAGGCAGATGAGGCAAAAATTGAAATTTAAACTCTCCCCACCGCCATGCTGGATAATCGTGACACGACTGCGCATTAAAATCATCTGCACCTTCTCCCAGTAAGACTTCATTAACAATGACTTCATTACTCACCACTTCTTTCCCTCCCGAATGATCTGAATCCCCATGACTGATAATCAACTTATCAAGCTTATTGATACCCTGTTGTCTGAAGAATGGAATGATGGTTGAGGAAGCCATGGCAAAAGTTTTATTTCCCCAACCAGTGTCATACAGCAGGTTTCCCTCAGCGGTTTCTATATAAATAGCTAACCCCTGACCTATATCAAACACAACCATCGAGAAGCCATTGTTTCTGCGAGTATCAATTAATCCAAGAGCAAGTAACAGGATTACAGCTAACAATACACCCTTCGAAAAAAGCTTCTTAGGCATCAACAGGAAAAAGACAGCCAGCGCACCAAGTAAACTCAACAAAAACGACAATTCCAGCTCAAAATAAGCAAGCGAATGGTCAACAGACTATGCCTGGATAGTCTGTGTCAGAGATACTATCGCACCTGCAAGTTGATAGAGTAACTCAGCCCCTTCATCGGTCACTAGTGAAACTAACATGCCGGCATAAAGCGCCGGGATCAGCAAAAAACTTGTCAGCGGAACTAACAGTAAATTTGCAATAAGCGAAACGAAGCTGACAATCCCGAAAACGGATAGTGAAACAGGCATCATCGAAAGGTAGATAAACCAGTTAAACTTTGCCCAACTCCGCCAACGGGGCTCTTGCCCAACTTGCCTGTTTAACAAAGCACCAATAATAAAAACAGCAACAAAGGATAGCCAGAAACTAATACTTAGAACCGCAAATGGCTGCAATATGAGAATTCCAATGAGACTGATACCTAGTATATTTAATAAACTATAATAACGCCCGTTCCATCGACTCAGCACAAAAATAAGCAACATCAGAAACGCTCTTTGCGCGGGTAAACCAAAACCACTTAATGCCAACATATACAATGCACCTGCTAGCGAACTCAACTGCGCCACCTTCTGCGCAGGTATAACCAAACACAGACGACTACTCATACGCCAGATTAGAAAGACAACCCAGTAACTCCATAGTCCAATGACACCAATATGAAGACCAGAAATGGCCAATAAATGGGACGTACCGGTATTTTTATATAGTGTCCATTCTTGCTGACTGATCTCGCCTCGTTCTCCCATTGCTAATGCCATTAAAATTCCCTTCTCAGAAAATCCGGCTAGTTGTTTTGAGAGGCTATCATAAGTTTGTTGACGATAACGATAATACCAATTAAACCAACTCTCTGTAGGCGCGATTAACTTACCAGACTTAACCCTGGCAGTGCCGGCATAACCATTTGCCAGCATCCACTTCTGGAAATCTTTCCCTCCGGGGTTATATCGCCCATGCGGTGGTTTTAGCTTTGTCATTAAACGCCAGTATTGGCCTGACTTAAGCTCTACCGCTGGTGGCTCAATATAATTCCCCCAGCGAACTTTCAACTTGTTTAGCTGACCAATATTGATGTTTTGATCTGCAATTCGCTCTAAGCAAAAATCAAACTCAAGTTGTGCGAAGCGTTTAGTAGGAATACTGCAAATATAGCCCTCAACCATAGCAGTTTTGTGAGTTCCAATGATTGCTCCCGAATAACATCCCCAAAAAACGACGTTAACAGATCCCCAGGTTAGCCCTATTAACCCGTATAATATCAGTTGCCTTGATTGAGTATAAAAAGCAATGATAAGTAGAAAAAATGCCAAAATAGCGACAAAAGCCGCCTGATTGGTAGTCTCCAATAACAGCATACTGGAAACCCCTGATAAGAACGCAATTCCTTTAATAATCAAACTGATAACATATATCCCTATTTCGTATTTTAGCGCTTACAATTATCCCCGGTTGCCGCTACAATTAAGCCTTACAAAATAATCCTTTTGGGTAAGAATGCCAAGAAAACTGATAAAACGCTACCTTCCTGACCCAGACTCTATAAAAGACAATAAGTTTTTAGGGGTGTTCGGCAAGTTTATTCATGACCCTCAGTTGTGGCACTTGACCAGATACTCAGCGAGTCATGCTGTTCTTGTGGGCATATTTTGTG
>CBDUHU010000708.1:0-2282 GCA_965366725.1 uncultured Kangiellaceae bacterium | reverse complement strand
CGACATGCTTCAGTGAGCTTTTCGAGATAAAACTGATAATCTCCATCGCATGCAAAAATAACATCACGATTATTTCCTCGCTGAATGATATGCTGAGGCTGACCTGGTAATACAAAACGCGATTGACGTGCCATTTATCCTCCTTGATAGACAGCTTTTAAACATCTAAGTATAGAAATATTTAGTTTATTTTTACAATTTAAATCTCAATTTTTCTTTTCAATCGAATCTGACCCCATTGCCTTTCCATTGCCTTCCATTTTTCTTTTCAATCGAGTCTGACCCCATTGCCATTACAATTTTTCTTTTCAATCGAGTCTGACCCCATTGCCTCCTCGAATATTAGAAAAATATCTTCTCTGACCCGGTTTTTCTTTCGGTTTTTCCTCCAGTTTTTCCACGGGTTTTTGTAAGCTTTTTATTTTTCCCATCATCAATTCACGATATAACTACCATCATATGGATTAATCTTTATTGCTTGTCCGTCGTCTAATAGCACTTTATTGCTATCGAACAAAGTGGTTACTTTTGCCTCACAAAATCTTAGACTCAACTTATCCAGTATTTTCTCTTCTGAGAAAGGAACGATATCCCTTACACTCGGATTCCATACGATCGCACTGAATTCACCATTGCTAAATCTACCTGAGGTTAAAGCAGGCTTCCTATTATTATATGCAGGAATGTCTTTGGCTCCAGGTTTTTGAAAAAAGCCTAAAGTTCTTGAGCGAACATGACTAATGTTTTTGAATAAATCTTCATCTGACATTTTCATATAACTCGATACCAAATTACGGGATTGAAAAAATATTTGATTTAATAATTCCTTTTTATTATCGCCGTCAAACACCGACAAAAAGGATTCTTCGAGACTTTTATTCTTCACCTCCCAAAATAAGTTATGCATAGGAAGCAGCTGTAAACCATACTCTTCACTCTCTACGCAACATGGAATCATTCCTATTTGCCAATAGTCCATGCCACCATTTTGAAAACCTATAGTTAACACATCGCAAGAAGCCATATACCAGCCACTAGGACTGATACCAAATTTTTCAAGATACTCCGACTTATCACCGCGTTGCTTCAATAAATCATGCAAAGAAGCATAAACTTGATTAACTTTCGAAGATTGGTCATCTGATTTTTTGATATCCTTCAGGCTATCAGTAAGTAAATCACAAATCTCATCTTGCATTTCCTCAGAAACACGTAAACCGTCAATCTTGATGCCACAATAAAAATCTTCGCAAGGTCTAAATACGATCGTTCTCACTACACTCCACCTTATGGTAAAAATCCTGTAACAAATTTCGTTTTTCTTAACACTTCCTGATTAGAAAGTACAAATTCAAGTTCTCTTGCTGTCAGAAAGTTCTGCGATGTTAAATCAGGCTTTGTGAAGAAAATTATTTGATCCGCTGTTTGTAGCTCTGGGATAACATTCTCAATCTCAGCAAACTTTGGATCAGTAAGTAATCGCGCATTCAAGCGTGTTGCCTGGCCTTGGATTTCATCAAAAGACTGGGCTGGACTTAACGGCGCCAAGAAACCTTCCCCTTTTGGCTTAACGGCACCAGAAGAAAATGGAGTTAACGCAATATTGTTTCCTGATGCCAGGGCTTCGACTTGGTCAATATCTAATAATCCACCTGACTTTGAAACAACTAAACGACGCTGTGCTTTACTAAGGCCCGCCTCCTCAAGAGCCCGTAGCTGTGGGCGAAGCTTAAGTAAATCTGCTGTTCTGTCTGGAACTGCAGTTTCAACTACTTTCTTAGGCCCTGATTTTACACTTTCTTTTGAAGCTGTACTACTTGTCGACCGTGTCCCAGAAGAAGTCGCCGTTCTTGTTCCAGAGGAAACAGCTGATTTAGAACCACCCCGAAGCGCCGAAATAGTTGCAGATCCACCTTTTACTATACCAAATGTTACCAATCCTATTGCAGCATCTTGAAGGACATCCCCTGCTGTTTGCTCCTGACCACTAAGCGCTCTGGTCGCCGCGCCACCCGCAACACCAGAAGCCGTGGCAACTGCAGCTTGAGCCACAAGACTTCCACCCAGCGTCAATCCTGCGGCTGCACCCGATACAGCACCCCCCACGGCCGATGCACCAACAGCACCCCAGTCACTAACCTCCCCTGTGGTTACATACTGTCTTCCTGCCTCAATCGCACCTCCGACAACAGCACCAACTGCTGTGCCAACTGCTGCCGCAATAAAATTAATGAACTTTCCATCTGGATCATTGGCGACAACAGGCTTATTTTCCACATATT
>CBDUHU010000707.1:0-2289 GCA_965366725.1 uncultured Kangiellaceae bacterium | reverse complement strand
CTGGGGGTTACAGGGCATCCTTCTCGCCAATTAAAACCGGTTATTATAATTAAAACCGATGAACAACAACCAACACAAAGCTTATCTCAATCAACAACACTCAATGCAGGCGACTGGCAACAACAATCCTCAGATCAGTTATTAGAACAGATTTCTGACGCCGGCATCGTTGGGCTTGGTGGTGCAACATTCCCAACCTCAATAAAGCTCTCAGCCGACAAAATCGATACTCTGATCATCAACGCAATGGAATGTGAACCCTATATTACTTGTGATGACCGCATGTTAAGAGAGTTACCACATGAAGTTATTTCAGGTGCAAGGATCGCAGCAAAAGTGGTCGGTGCAAAAAACATTATTATTGCCACAGAAGATAATAAACTGACGGCCGTTGATAGTTTAAGAGCAGTCCTTGAAGAAAGTAACCTGACTGCTGATATAAAACTTATGGTTGCACCAACTAAATACCCCAGTGGCGGCGAAAAGCAATTGATCGAACTGGTAACTAATCAACAACTACCAGCAGGTCATTTGCCCTCTTCACTCGGGCTTATTGTACAAAATGTCGCAACTGTACAAGCTATTTATCAATGTATTGTAAACAACAAACCTTTAACTCAGCGACTGGTTACGATAACAGGTGATCAAGTCGCTACTCCAGGCAACTACTGGATCCCGTTCGGCACCAGAATAGATTACCTGATAGAGCTATTAAAGATAAACACGTCAACCGACAACCGTATAATTATGGGTGGTCCTCTCATGGGGCAAAGTATCACTGATTGCGCAACACCAGTGACTAAGTCAACTAACTGTCTGATATTTAATAATAAAGAAACGGTCAACAGCTACTCATGGTTGCAAGACAGCGCAAAGCATCAAGCATGTATCCGCTGTACTGAATGCGAAAAAGTTTGTCCGGTAGAGTTATTACCACAACAACTCTACTGGCAAAGTCGAAGCGATCAGTGGGATGCGCTAGAAAATCAGGGACTAGCTGATTGCATTGAATGCGGCGCTTGTGCTTATGTATGTCCCAGTAAGATACCGCTAGTTCAATATTTCAGATATGCAAAATCAACAGTACGAGCCAATAAAATAAAACAACAGAAATCTGATCACGCCAAGAAACGTTTTGAATTTCGCGAGATGCGGCTACAAAGAGCAAAAGAAGAGCGAGCTTTGAAGCACAAAAAAGCAGCTGAAGCTCGCAAGGCAGCAGCGCTCAACAAGGAGAATGATCCGGCAGGTAAGCAGATGGCTATTAATCAGGCCTTAGAAAGAGTCAAAAACAAAAAAGCTGCAATGGCGACTTCAAAAGAAACATCTCAGACCAATAACAAAGGGCTTGATTAGAATGAAAATATCATCACCTTTTCTTCATCAATCAGTTGCTACCAGTCGATTAATGTTGCTGGTTTGCACGATGTTATTACCAGGTACTATTGTTCAAGCTTACTTTTTTGGACCTGGCGTACTGATTAATCTGGTGCTATGTAGTCTGTTTTCAATTTCAGCTGAAGCATTAGTTGCGAAACTTAGAAATAGATCGATAACCGAAACACTTAAAGATAATTCTGCCCTTTTAACGGGTTTACTTCTTGGCCTGGCGCTGCCACCGACCCTCCCTTTCTGGATGACTTTTGTTGGTTGTTGGTTTGCCATTATTTTTGCCAAACAATTATATGGTGGACTAGGGTTTAATCCATTTAATCCCGCGATGGTAGGTTATGTTCTATTGCTGATATCCTTTCCGGTTGAAATGACAGCGTGGCTTCCGATAAAATCTCTAGTCACTCAACCACCTTCCTTAGTTGAATCTTTTGAATTAATTTTGTTTTCTAAAACGGCAGCAGGATTAACCGTCGATGACTTCAGAAAGCTTGCCGACGGGTTTACTATGGCGACCCCTCTCGATTTTGTTAAAACCGAACATACACTCGGAAAAATCAGTGAAGAAATTTTTGCATCAACAAATCTAACTACTAACTTATCCGGCTGGTTCTGGATCAATGCAGGCTTTCTGTTTGGGGGAGTAGCGCTAATTGGATTAAAAATAATTCGCTGGCATATTCCCGTGTCTTTACTGGCAGGGATAGTAATAACCAGTACTTTGCTTAACTGGCTAGATAGTGACCTTTATAGTAGCAGCTGGTTTCATCTTACTTCAGGTGCAACGATGTTGGCTGCATTTTTTATTGCAACCGATCCGGTTTCCGCTTCAACCACTCCCAGGGGACGAATAATATATGGATTAGTTATTGGTATGCTGATTGTTATTATTCGAAC
>CBDUHU010000706.1:0-2290 GCA_965366725.1 uncultured Kangiellaceae bacterium | reverse complement strand
GATTGCTTTGCGACATAGATTCCGTTAATTGAGTTAGTGAATGAGTATTTGGACAGTGATTTTAGTCGAAATTTTAGTTAGCCACGATTATATCGCTAAAAGCTGGTGTTTATTAACTATTTTCTATTAAACCGCGAATAAAGGACCGATTGTAAAGGGGATGTACATTTTGGCTAACTGACAGGACTCCTTATATAGAGTAAAAGTGATTGGTTTTACTGGTGTGAGGCAACAAAGAACTGATACAGTTGATAACCGACAAAAAGTACTAGCAGGATAACACCTTCCAATCGGGTTATTGCTCCTGGCTTGCCATTGTATCCCCAGGCCATAAAGCACATAGCGACAACCAATCCAAACATAAAGGCATAATCAATCATCAATATTTCCTGAGATATATTGACTGAAGTGATCAATGCCGGAATGCCCAGAACGGCTAACAAGTTGAAAATATTAGAGCCGATAACATTACCAATAGCAAGCTCATGCTCTCCCTTTAACACACTGGTTATTGATGCCGCCAATTCAGGTAAGCTAGTACCAACAGCCACAATAGTCACACCGATCAAAAAGTCACTAACGCCAAACCACGAAGCTATTTCGGTGGCACCTGTTACCAGTAAGCGAGAACTAATTTGTAAAAGCAGTAGGCCGACAATTACCCATAAGGTTGCTTTCCAGTTAGCCATTTGTTCAGGAAGCTCTTCAATAATTTCTTCCAACATAAGATCGTTTTTATTTCGTGAATTGAGTGCAGACAGGGTTAGCCATGTTATATAGCTTGCAAGGCTACCGAGTAAAATGATGCCATCAATCGTATTAAGGTTACCATCGAGCATGACCACAAAGGCAAGAATCATTACCCCAAAAAGCACCGGGATCTCTCTTTTGAGGGTTGCTGATTGAATAAAGAGAGGAGTCACAATTGCAGCAATACCCAACACCATACCAACATTCGCAATATTTGAACCAATCGCATTACCTATCGCTAATCCTGGTGTTCCATGGAGAGCTGCATCAATTGATACAATCACTTCCGGCGCAGATGAGCCCATAGCAACGATGGTTAAACCGACTATTAGTGGCGGAATACCAAAGTTGCGAGCAATGGCCGCAGCGCCGTCGGTAAATCGATCCGCGCTCCACACCAGAAGTGAGATGCCAGAAATAACCATTGCAAAATAAAGTAACATTATTGTTTATTAAACCCTGTATTCCCAAAGTTCTATTTATAGCTAATATGTTGTTAGCTAATCAATTGATAAGCAAGCATTAAAGTGTTTCAAGCCGTTAAATAATCTACTCTGTAAAGACTCAAATCAATGTAGAAATGTTGCAGTTGTTCTGTTGTACAAGCAAAAAAGGACGCATTATACGCATTTCAGTTGGATTTGTACCCGATTTGTTTGAACTTTCTTCGATAGTAGACGATAGGTGCTCTCCGGATAAATTCAAGGTACAATAGCAGGCTTAATTATTGAAATTCATTTTAAGAGTAGTTTAATGACCGAATTAGAAGTTAAAAATATGATAACAGCCGGACTGGATTGTCTTTCTGTCGATGTATCAGGTGATGGACATCACTTTGAAGCAATTGTCATTTCTGACGCATTTGAAGGTAAGCGTCCTGTTGCTCGTCAGCAATTAGTTTATGCGACAGTTCAAGATGAAATATCAACAGGCGCGTTGCATGCGCTGTCTCTGAAAACATTGACTCCGGCGGAAGCTGGACAATAATTGTCAATTTTGGTTATTTTTCTTAATTCGGAGTTTCGATGGATAAATTACAAATAACTGGTGGCGCACAACTAGACGGGTCAATCAGAATATCAGGCGCAAAAAATGCGGCCTTACCAATTTTGATGGCATCTCTGCTTGCCGAAGGAACGACTTCTATTGGCAACGTTCCTCACTTGCATGATGTAACAACAACGCTTGAGCTTCTTGGAATTCTCGGTAATTCGATGACTCTCGACGAAAAAATGACGGTGCAGATAGATACCAGTACTATTCACTCGTTTGAAGCGCCTTATGATCTGGTTAAGACAATGCGTGCATCGATTCTGGTTTTAGGACCATTATTAGCACGTTTTGGTCAAGCCGATGTTTCATTACCCGGTGGTTGTGCAATTGGTTCTCGACCAGTTGATTTGCACATCAAAGGGATGGAAGCAATGGGTGCTGATATTGAAGTGATTGATGGTTATGTCAGGGCGAGAGCGCCAAAAGGGTTGGTTGGTGCACGAATATTTATGGATACAGTGAGCGTTGGGGCGACTGAAAACCTGCT
>CBDUHU010000705.1:0-2297 GCA_965366725.1 uncultured Kangiellaceae bacterium | reverse complement strand
ATTTTTAAAAAAAATCAATTATTGGTCTATTAACCATTTTGTTATATATCACATCGATATAAAGCTCAAACGACCCAATGTACCCAACATTTTACATGTGTAAATAGTGAAACTAAGAAAAGCTCAGTTTAATCACTTAGCTTTCTCGACTAAGATAAATAAAAGTACTCCAAAATAAAAAAGGCTGATTGCGACATAGAACAATCAGCCAAAGACTAAAGTACTACTATACCTAATAATAAAACCCTGCAAATGACAACGCTGTCATTTGCAGTAAGACAAAAGATACTCCGATTAATATCTAAATGCAAATATTTGTCCTGATTTGAAGCAATAAAGTTGTCTAGGGCATGATACGAGAACTTGGAAAGCAGGCACAAAATGTCGAACCTTTTGTCAGAGTACTTTTGATCTCAAGGTGTCCACCATGGTTATCCAAAATATGTTTAACAATTGATAGACCTAACCCGGTTCCACCAACCTGGCGCGAACGACTAACATTAACTCGATAAAAACGTTCAGTAAGACGCGACAGATGTTCTGGAGCAATTCCTTCTCCTTGATCCTGAACATATAAGCATGCCTGACCTTCAGCACATTTCTTCCAACCTATATTAATCAAAGTTCCATCATTTGAATACTTAAATGCATTACTAATCAAGTTCTGACAAAGACTATAGACTTCATTCTCAATTGCCTTGATTTTAAGCGACTCATCAATATCTAATACCATTTCGTGACTATCATCAGGCTTGCTTTTCAGAAAATCTCTGGTCAGTTTCCTAAGCAGAACAGGCATATCAATGTTTTCACCAGCCTCTTTATCATGCCCTTTCTCTTCAAGTTTCGACAAAGTAAGCAGATCATCAAGTATTTTTTCCATTCGATGAGCTTGATGACTTGCGTTGCTCACCTGCTTTCTGACTCCAACAGGCATATCTTCAGCCGAATCCAGTAATTCAAGATAACCGGAAATAACAGTTAATGGTGTTCTTAACTCATGGGAAGCATTAGCGATAAAAGCTTTGCGCAATTTTTGTACTGCCAGTCTTTGACTAATATCTCTTGCGATCACTAATTTTTGATCCTCGCCAAAATCAACACAGGTAAAAACCAGAGTCTTCAATGGATCAATCGGCGATTCTATTTCAACTTGATTATCGAGCCCTTTTGATTGAATTAACATTTGCAATGCGGGGTTTCTAACCAGATTGTCCAAACGTTGACCAAGATCTTTTTTACGGTCAATCCCAACCAGACCAAATGCAGCCTGATTGGTCCACTCGATTTCCAACAAAGAATTTAATACGATAGTTGCATCAGGAAGAGCCGCAATGGTTGCTTCAAACCTACGCGCCAGTATCGATAATCGCTTTTTCTGCTGCTTATTTTTCTTTTGAGTACGGTGAATATGCTGCACTATCAGCTGCCATATCCCGCTTGAGTCAGGCGCAAGATTAGTCTTTGCACCTAATCTTATCCATCGTTCCAAAGCTCTGATTTGTACCAGAGTCCAGCAAATATAGATAACACCAGAAGTTAATATTGTTAATACCCAGGCATCAGAAACCAGACCAAATATAATTGTCGATATAAGCAGAATAATAATTCGAGAAAATTCAACCGTCCATGCACTTTTCATAACACTGTCTCTTAAAGCTTATTGTTTTCCAGCGGTAAATATATACCCCATTCCTCGGACGGTTTTAATCAGTTTTTCTTTACCAAACGGTTTGAGGATTTTACGTAGTCTTAAGATATGGACGTCAACGGTTCTTTCTTCAATATAGACAGCTTGTCCCCAGACAAAATCAAGTAACTGAGTACGTGAGTAAACTCTGTTTTTATGTTCGATAAAAAACTTTAGTAGACTAAACTCAGTTTGTCCGATGTGGACATCCTTGCCAGCAATGGTCAATTGATGAGTTGCCAGATCTAGTTCTAGCCCTTCCATAACCAGTTTATTATCATTATCTGCAGGCGATGAACGTCTTAACAAGGCTCTGATCCGAGCATTTAGCTCTTTAATAGCAACAGGCTTAGTTAGATAATCATCCGCACCACTATCCAGACCTTTGATCTTGTCAACCTCTTCAACTCTGGCAGTTAACATAATAACAGGAATGTCTGCCAGAATTTCGTCTTTACGCAAACGACGAATAAACTCCACACCATTTTCGCCTGGCATCATCCAGTCTACAATGATTAGATCAGGTCGCTTTCGTGCTAATTTTTCTCGCGCATGGACACCGCTTTCAGCTTCTTCGACCAGGAATTCCTCCCGCTCTAAAGCAAAA
>CBDUHU010000704.1:0-2304 GCA_965366725.1 uncultured Kangiellaceae bacterium | reverse complement strand
GGTCTTTTTTATTCTAAGATAAATGCTTCAACATGAAACGAATTAAAAAATATAGTCAGGGAGAACCGCTTGCTCCCTGGCGTGAGAAAATTCATGAGATAATATTTGAAGCGGATACGCCCATGGGTAAGGCATTTGATGCGATCCTGATTGTTGCTATTACACTAAGTGTCATTGCGGTGATGTTGGATAGTGTTGAAGCAATAAAATATGAGTATGGCGAATGGCTTGATATTGTCGAGTGGGGCTTTACCATTTTATTTCTGAGCGAATATATTTTAAGAATTATATCCGTTCGCAAGCCACTATTATATGCGACCAGTTTTCTGGGGATCGTTGACTTAATGTCGATATTGCCCAGTTTTATCAGTCTTTTCTATACTGGTGCTGAAACACTCCTGGTTATTCGAGTTTTACGTGTATTGCGTATATTCAGAGTTTTTAAGTTAGCAGAATATCTTGGTGAAGCCGATGCCTTAATGACTGCGTTGCGCTCAAGTCGAAAAAAAATAGCGGTATTTTTGTATACTGTTTTTATTTTTGTAGTAATTTTCGGTTCTATTATGTACCTGGTTGAAGGGGAAGAGGGCGGATTCACCAGTATTCCTAAAGCTGTCTATTGGGCCATAGTGACGCTGACAACAGTTGGTTACGGAGATATCGCACCGCATACTCATATTGGACAGGCTATAGCGTCAGCGGTGATGATCATGGGCTATGCAATTATTGCTGTGCCTACAGGCATTTACAGCACAGAATTAGCAAAGGTTTATCGTGACAATGTAACTAACAATGCGTGTCCTAGTTGTGGTGAAGAAGGTCATGATAATGATGCACAATACTGCAAATACTGCGGCGAATCGCTCTAAATGAAATTAAATAGTGAACTGTGATGAAAGAACCCGGAATTACTCAAGTCCCATTAAAAGCGCATGAGCGTATGGCCTATCTTCAGGCTATGGATGTGACTATCTGGGAGCCACGCAGTAATTCACTGGTTGGTTCCAGATTAACCGATGAGCAAGGTTTTGAATCTGAATCTGAAAATGAACTGGACAGCTTATCGGCCAGCGGGGAAGCTGGACTTGAATCAGTGCATGATTCTTCCGCTACGACTGAGTTTGAGCAAAGTGGAAGTCAGATTTTATCCACAATATCTTCTAATGTCGATAGTTTGCAAGGCACTGAAGCTCCCGCTGATAGTTCGCAATCTATAGCAATAAGTACCAGCGAAGAAGACGTTTATCTGCCAACTGACAGGCAGGAAATAGAAATAGATAGACAGGCAGGATCTGTTCAAAATAAATCAATTGAGAATAATCACAATAGATTTTTGAAAATGGTTAATTGGAAGTCTACAAATGGGGAGGCAAAGCGGTTATTAGTTATTTGCCGACACCAGCCCGATCAACCTGCGCAAAGTTTTGCCCAACCTGGCTCTCCCAGCGGATTTATGCGGGATTATCTGAAAGCACTTGATGCGTTTTTCTCTAATCACGAAGGCGCGTTACAGGTTAGCCTGGCACATTTAACTGAAGCTGGGATTGGCAGTGATAATGAACCTATGTCTTTAAAATTAGAACAACTTAAACCGGATCTTATTTTGCTTCTTGGGGATGAAGGCGTTCGCTCTTTATTTGATTCTACTGAGCAGGTTGCCAGTTTTCGAGGACGACTACACCAACTTGGCGAGTTATCTGTTTTAGTCAGTTATCACCCTTATACACTTATCAAGAACCCACCACTTAAGAAATTAGCTCAGGAAGATCTAAGCCTTTTAGTCAAAGTGCTAAGCAACTAATGACAAAAACCTATCAGGTAGAAACTGCATGCTTAGAAGATTTACCGCTTTTTTCTGCGATTGAATCAGAAGTACATGGTAACCCCTGGTCATCTTCCATGCTTAAAGATAGTCTGCTTGGAAACCACCTGTGTTTTAAATTGATTAGTCAGAAAAAGCTCTGTGGTTACATGATTATTATGCAAGTAGAGGATCAATTAGAATTGCTGAATATTGCCATATCTCCTTTAATGCAAAGAAAAGGTCTTGGTAGTTTACTATTAGAAAACTTACTTAATTATGCAAACCAAAATCAGATTGAAAGTGTATTTTTAGAAGTTCGTTGTACAAACCTCTCTGCTATAGCGTTATACAGGAAATTCAATTTCAATCAGGTAGGTATTCGTAAGAATTACTATTTTATTGATAACCAGTCTGAAGATGCACTAATAATGGCCTGGCATCGATAAACTACCATCCTTTAGATGTGCCGCTGGCAATATTGTGTCTAATGAAGGATAATC
>CBDUHU010000703.1:0-2304 GCA_965366725.1 uncultured Kangiellaceae bacterium | reverse complement strand
TTCTTAAACCCTGGAATAGATTTCTAATAGCGGCCTTACTGGCTGAATATGCTTGTCCTTTAGGTAAACCGTACCATGCGACACTGCTACTCATTCCAATCAGATATGGTGCGCTGGAAAGACGTAACTGAGGCAATGCTGCGCTGATACTTTTTACCATTGAAAGATAATTGACGTTCATCATTCTTTCGAAAGGTCGATAAGAGAAATTATTGATATCAATATATTCAGCATCTCCGGCGATAAGCACGGCACAATCCAATCCACCTAACATGCTGTTGATATTTTCGACTATTTCTTTATTCTTCTTATCTGAAGTTAAATCTCCAGACATAATCGTTACATTCTTATAGTGCTTGAATAACTGTTGTAATTTACACTGGTTTCTGGCGGTTACTACTAATATAGCGCCTTGTTTGTGAAGCTCCTTAGCAACCGTAAAACCGATACCACTCGATGCGCCTGTAACCCATACTATTTTCTGAGAAAATGAATAATTATTCATACTTTTCCTTTGATCCAGTTAATGAGTTTGCCCAAAATGGGAAGTTGTTGATATAGCATCGCACCTGCATCAAAATAGTCTTTAAGGTAAATAACTTTATTATCACTATCTAACCTTAGATAAGTGACCCCGGTGATAGTATATTTTTTACCAGCATTTAAACTATTATGGATTATCTCCATATTCCAACTAATGTATGCAGTGTTTTTAGTTGCTGATTCATCATGAAACTCAATGTCGATTGATTTAACATTTCTATATAGTGATGCGAAGTAATCACGGATATTATCGATACTACTAACCTGCCTGAATGGATCGATGAAGATTGCATTAGGTGAGTAAATATCTTCCAATAAGTTGAGGTTGTCTTTGTTCAAAGCTTGATAAGTAGTTTTGAATTTAGTTAGCATCATAAATCGCCTATAGCATTTTTTTTATACGTACTGGAATAGGTTTTAAATCCCAGACCAGACCGAAATAACTCATTATTTTTAATAAATAGTAACTAATATCTAATTCCCACCAGGCAAAGCCCTGACGTGCACAGCCTGAGTAAAAATGATGGTTGTTATGCCATCCCTCACCTAAAGTTAAGAGCGCCAGGAATATGTTATTTCGACTTTCATCTGTTGTTTGAAATCGCCTTGTTCCAAATTTATGAGCGAGGGAATTGATTGTGTAAGTCGCATGATAGAGAATTATTGTTGAAACGAAAAATCCCCAAACTACAATTTGTGATGCAGTAACTTCCCACGCTGGAAAATATTTTTCTATGGCCAGACCAACTATTAGAGTAATTGCAGCAAGAGTTATCGGAGGAATAAACTCATACTTATCTATCCAGCGAAGCTCAGGGTAACTTGAAAAATCCTTAATTTTTTCAGAGATAATTAAGCCATTTTTTTTGCGCAAGAACCATAATAGATGACTATTAATAAATCCTGTGTACTTTGGTGAGTGAGGATCGTCAGGTGTATCTGTGTGAGTATGGTGAACTCGATGATGAGAAGCCCACCATAATGGTCCTTTTTGTCCCGCTGAAGCTGCAATGAAAGCGAAAACAAATTGAGTAGTCCTGGATGTTTTGAAGTTCTTGTGGGAACAATAGCGATGATAGAATGCGGTAATAGCAAACATCCTGATAACATAAGTGAGTAAACCAAATACGAGCGCTATCCAGCTAAAACCGACCCAGAAAATGGCTAACAGACTAAAGTGCATTAAAATAAATGGTAAGGTCTGGATCAGAGATATGTCTTCACTGATCGCTGACTCTGAAGTGCAACTCATACTAGTTATATTATTTATTTCAGATCTCATTAGAGGTTTTTTCATTAACCTTATCCAGTTGCTCAATACATTGGTTTACGTTTCCGCGATGTTTTTGGATCACTATATCAATCTGTCCGACTTTGAATCCCCACTTACTCATTTCCGTCGAGCCCATCAGAGTGTTGCTATCAACTAAGTATAGCCAATCATCCATATCAACCAACAAACGGCGCCCATCAATAAATAGAGATAAACTATAATTAAGATAGAAAGAGTCTCTATTGATAACGCCTGTTGCTACTCCGACGACGTCGGATGCAGATCCCTGCCACTGCTCACCCTGTTTGTTAAATTTCCAGAATCTGGACTGATACTCTCCATCATCAAATAAAAATATTTCATCAAGAGTCACCTGATCGCCCTGGCTGACTGCTTCTATTGACGCTGAGAACTTTCTAATCACACCGCCACTTCTATTTCTGACAAGTCCCCAGGCACACAGAGATTGATTAAAAAACTCTTCAAAG
>CBDUHU010000702.1:0-2316 GCA_965366725.1 uncultured Kangiellaceae bacterium | reverse complement strand
ATTTTGCTGTTTTTATCTGTCACCATAACAGCTTCATTTCCCAGATATTGCATTGATGATGAATGATTATCGTGCGCCTTTACTTGTCCTTCTATCAAGACAATAACGACTAAGATAAAAACGACTCTTTGAATCAGGTTGAACATAATAAGCTCCTGTTATAATAAGCAACCCTTGACGGATTAACCTTGCTGCGGAAAATTTTCAGCTTTAAAAATGACCATGCCAGTATATCGGTTATTATGGCGACTAGTAAAACTTTGCGATTATGTATCATTCAGAAAGCTACCTGTCATTATCAATAGCCCGGCCACAAGCAGACCATTTTTTTGCAATATATTTCCTGCTTATTTGACCATCATCATCGCTCCAACCTTGCAACTTTGTTAGAATCCTGCGCAATAACATAAGTTACTGCTTGTTGTAGAGGAGTAACGTCAATCAAGGAAAAAATGATGCAAACAATCATTGAACCTTTCCGCATAAAATCGGTTGAACCTTTAAGAATGACCACCGAAGCGGAGCGCGAAGCCTATCTAAAGGCCGCAAACTATAACCTGTTCTCGTTAAAGTCAGACGATGTACTTATCGATCTGTTAACTGACTCAGGTACTTCAGCGATGAGTACTCGCCAATGGGCAGGTATTCAAATGGGGGATGAAAGCTATGCCGGCTCACCGTCTTTCTATCGATTTGAGGAAGCATTAAGGGAACTAGCTCCTTTTAAACATATTATTCCGACACACCAGGGACGAGCAGCAGAGAAAATCCTGTTCTCAATCGTCGGTGGTAAGGGTAAAGTTATTCCCAATAACACTCATTTTGATACCACTCGAGCCAATATTGAAGCTTCCACCACCGAAGCGCTTGATCTGGTAAAAAAAGAGGGTTTAGATCCTGAGTTGGAACTCCCTTTTAAAGGCGATATGGATCTGGTCAGGCTAAGAGAATTACTGGAATCTCGGGGTAACGATGTACCGCTGGTAATGTTGACAATTACCAATAACTCAGGCGGCGGACAACCGGTCTCTATGGCCAATATCAAAGCAACCAAGGCCCTCTGTGAGGAGTTTGGCAAACCTCTATTTCTTGATGCCTGCCGGTTTGCAGAAAATGCGTACTTTATTAAACTTCGCGAACCCGGATACTCTAACAAGACGCCTAAAGAAATTGTCCAGGAAATTTTTAGCTATGCTGATGGTATGACTATGAGTGCTAAAAAAGATGCATTAGTAAACATGGGCGGCTGGCTAGCATTGAATGATGATGAACTAGCTATTCATGCACGTAATGTCCTCATTCTGACCGAAGGCTTTCCAACCTATGGTGGATTATCCGGGAGAGATCTGGATGCAATGGCCGTTGGTCTGGAAGAGGTTATAGAGGAAGATTATCTGAACTACCGAATATCTTCCACTGCATATCTGGGCAATGCTCTTGATCAACTGGGTATTCCTATAATGAAGCCTGTTGGCGGTCATGCAGTCTATATTGATGCTCGCGCAATGCTTCCACATATTTCACCACTCGAATATCCTGGACAAGCATTAGCGATCGAAATGTATCGCCTTGGAGGAATCAGGGCTTGTGAGATCGGCACCGTGATGTTTGGCCGTCAGGCTGATGGTAGTGAGCAGGCGGCATCTATGGATTTGGTTAGAATGGCAATACCTCGCCGAGTTTATACCCAAAGCCATATTGACTATTGTATTGAATGTCTGGCAGAAGTGAATGCCAATAAAGCTAAATTAAAAGGAATTAAAATAGGTTGGGAGCCACCAATGCTAAGACATTTTACCGCTCACTTTATCCCTCAATAATCTCACTCTCGGGAAAATATTCTCGTAAGATATTTTCCCGTTCAGGCCCTAATAACTGTGGGCCTGAATGAATTAAAACCAGACAGCACCACCTTTATCTCATATCAGTGTGAGTGAAGCTTAAACCAGTTAACCATCACTTTTTCCAGATCTGGATCTTGTTTAAACAGAGGGACACCGTGTCCGCGTCCTTTATATGATATTAAACGAGTATGTTTATTTTTTGCATTGAGAAAAATCTGATTTGATGACTTAAAAGTATACTCATCTTCTACCGCCGCAATAATTAATGCAGGAATATCACTTAGCCCGGAAAACTCATCCATAATATTTTCATTCATTCCCGATGAAAAAAAAGTAAAGCTCTCAGGCTTATATTTATTTGCCAACTTTATTGACTGAACGCCACCACAGCTAGCGCCAATAAAAGAAATATTATGACCATCTGTTTTTTCTGACAGATATTGATAAGCTGCAACTACATCAGTTTCCCAAT
>CBDUHU010000701.1:0-2320 GCA_965366725.1 uncultured Kangiellaceae bacterium | reverse complement strand
CCTGAGACACTTTAAAAAGAGACAAAACTTCTCAAATATTAAAGTGTCATTACGAGTAATAGTTGTCATTAGTTACTTTTAACTCACCCTGTGTCCTTAATCGGATACTCCTTTGGCCTGCTAAATTTAGCTCTGGCTATTTCAAGCTTTTCTTCTTCTTCCAATAAGGCAACCTGCATTTTACGATACATCCTTAATGAGTAGAAACTAAACGGTGAGAAAAATAGTTTTATAATTACCGGCATTAATTCAATCGCAATAAAAAATATTTTTAACAACCAACTGAACAGATAGGCGGCTTCACCAATTTCAGGATCTTTATGGATATTTTTAAGTGCCAGATAGCGCCGAAGCATTCCTGTTTTAACTTCGTAAAATAGACCATCTTGTTCCAGCTTGTGACGGTATTCATCCATTTTCTTTTGTTTTTCATCAATGGCACGATTTAACATTGTTGTAGCGGTGAGAAGACTTTCTTCCAGTCGGGTAATGGCTTGCTTGTTGCTTTCAAAATTTGACTCTGTAAGCTGGAAGTCATTAATATCCTTCTGCACCTGATTAAGCCCTTGCAATGCCAAGTCAATATCTGGTTTTAATGCTTGAAGTCTTTGCTGGGTATCTGCCAGACTAACCTCTAGTATTTTTATCTGCTTATCCAGATCGTTATATGTGGCGACAGCACGGTGATACTTTGGACCTTCTGTCGGAGCACGGCCGTCTTTTCCGGTACGCTCTAATAAGGCCTCATTAAACCAGTAATTATAATCCTCACGGGCTTTGGCCAAACGATTATTAATGGATGCCAGTTCGCTGAATAAAACCTGTTGTGAGCGTTGTAGTTCGGTTGAACTTAATTGTTTGGATATCAGTGTGTTGTTTAACGTGTCGGAGTCATTAGAACTGCTAGCGGCTTCATAGCGATTGTTTTGTTCGCTAATCTGTTGAATTTCTGCTTGAACATCTTCTACTTTCCGACGATCAACACTGATACTGGTTTCCAGTTCTTGTTCATATTTTTCTAATTTGTCAAAGTAGACTTTATTCTTCTGGTTGGATTCCTGTTGGATCTGTTCATCGATGGCGTTTGCCTGCAAACTGATTTCAGCCAGGGTTGCCAGCCCTACTGCGATAATGAGTGAATAAATAATTCGTGGAATAAGACCCAGTAAGCTACGAAATGGTAATCCGCCTTTAAACGGATTCTTTAATGCCCAGTCGGAGCCGATGATTGCCTGATCAAGAAAAAACAGGGTAAGAGAAAAAATAACTCCAATCACAACTGCAGTTTTAAATTCAAGAAATAGTGAAACACCATAGGTAAATAACATACAGGTAAAGGCAAAAGTTACTAATTGACGAAATACCATTGCGTAAACCAGAGTCCGGTCATATTTGCCACACTCTTTAAGTTCTTCATAATCAGTGAGTGAGAGAAATGAAAAAAGCTTAAAAATTGTGCCGTCCTTGTGTTTTTTCCGTTCAAAATCGTTATTCACGGCCATCACCGGTTTATTCTCGGGTGGTATCTTTTCAGACATAAATGAGCCTCGTAAAGTTTGATGATTTGTCTGTTAACTGCGAATAAAAACAGAGTGCTTAAAATATAAAGACGAATATTAGAGTGAATAGTTGTTCTATATTTGTAAATAATTGTGTTTGATTATTTTAAAACTGGATTGAAAAGGTGGTAGCAAGGCATTAATCGTGAAGCAATCAAATTGTTAATAATTACTCTTTTACAAATCAATACTTTTTATTAACCTACTCTATGGGGGATAATTACCGTTTGGATATTGTCTCAGCGATCACTTTTAGGTGGTCTGCATAATGTCAGCTTATTAAGTGAACTACACTATGAAAAAAATAATATGCTTTTTGATTATCGGTATTGTCTCAACAAATTTGGCCGCAAAAGCCAGTAAAGAGGCGGAACGCTATTATAGAAAAGCCGTTAAATTGCATAATTCGGCGGATATTGCACAGGTCTTTTATTGGTATGCGAAAGCAGGGGAGTTGGGACACCCTGTTGCGCAGTATAATCTGGCGGTTATGTATGCCGATGCACAATCTGTTTATAAGGATTATCAGCAATCAGTTTACTGGTACAAAAAATCTGCCGATCAAGGGTTTGCACTTGCTCAATTCAGGCTTGGCGAGATGTACTATTTTGCCAAAGGTGGATTAAAGCAAAATATTGCTAAAGCTTTGGCGCTATTTAACATGGCGGCCGAGCAGGGTGAATTGGATGCTCAAACTAATTTAGGGGTGATTTATGCCTCCCATGGAAATGATTATGATCAAAGCTTAGCAATTGACTGGC
>CBDUHU010000700.1:0-2321 GCA_965366725.1 uncultured Kangiellaceae bacterium | reverse complement strand
GACATGTATTCGTAGAACTTATCAGAAAAGCCCTTCTTTTTTAGAATTTTTTCTAGGGTTTTTGCGTAGTCTTCTTGTTTATCGATTAGTTTAGTTATGTGATCAGCCATTGAACCAAAAGCATCTATCATGCCATCCGCCGACCCAGACCAGGCATAACCATACTTTTCAACTTCATCAATTAATTTATCTATATTGAGGTCTGTTATGAGCTGGTCAATTTCTTGTAAGCTTACTTTTGCATCACCAGTAGCTAATGCAGCCGCCTCTTGTGATTTTTTCAAGGCTTCGGCTGCTTCTCTTTCCTGTTCAGTTGCTAATCTAGAGAGTTCATACTTTTCTATCAAGGCATCACGTTCTTTAATTGATGATAGTATCCGGGAGTCAATCGCGACCTTTTCAACTTTTGCTAATTCTTTAATTGATTTAATTAATTGAATATTAGTATCTTGAATTTTAAGTCTTGCTTTGTTGCTTGATTCGATTCTAGACTTAATTTCAGCTTCATTTTTTGCCAGTGACTTTAATGTCTTTGCTGACGAAATCAAGCTTTGGCCAATATCCAGTCCCAAGTTGTCTAGTAGAGTGCCTGTGCTATTAATTGAATCTGATAGTTTAAGAATAATAGCATCCATCAATCCTGCAAAATTAGCTTGAATATTTAAGAATAGTTGTGCTAGCCCATGACCGAAATTATCCCAGCCATCTTTTATGTAGATAATTGAAACTGCTGCACTTTCTTTGATGTTTATCCAGAGCTTTAAAAATTCTCCAACAACGATTTCTTTTACTGTTCGAGCATTGACAGGGAAATACTTCAAGAATTCAACAATGTTATTAAATGTGTTCGCGATATAATTGATAACTTCAGACCACATTCCTCTTGTTTCAGTCGTGATATCATTGATTTGTTCGTCTGTTACGCCTAAATCTCGCTGTAATAGCTGTAGTACATCATCGAATTGTTGTGCATAAAGAGATAACTCATCCCATGCTTCTCCTGTCTGTATAACTTCATTTAACCAATAAACGACATTAGACAGACTGTCAATAATTGTACCTGCTGATGCAGTTAAACCCGAATCTCCGAGCGTGTCTGATAGCTCACCGAACGCAATGCCCAAATTAGAACTCTTGGCTTCTAATGTTTGCATTTGATCTGCCATTGCAGTCGCGAAATTGTTTTCACCGATACTTAATAGGTATTCTTGAATTTCCTGTGAGTTTTTCTTAACTTTTGTCGTGATGCCTTGAAATGTAAAACTAACAGAATCCCTCTGTTGTTTTGCTTTGATACCAAACTCTTTAAGTCTTTCAAATTCAAATGTAGATGCATCAGCCACAGCCTCTACCATTTGAATCATTGACTTGCCCATTGCTGCTGAAGTATTTCCGTATGAAGCCAAGGCGCGTTGAGATGGATCTAACCCAAGGTTTTTTAGCTTTGTAAAGCCATCAACTGATTGCTCTAATGTGTACGGAGTCGTTTTAGCAAAATTGAGTAATTGATTAAATCGAGCGGACGCGCCGGAAATTGACCCTTCTGTTGTTTTAAGTTGAGCTCTCAAAATTTCAAACGACTTAATATTGTTAAAAACTTCGTTTAGAGAACCTGCGGCAGCTAATACGCCTCCAATTCCTGCAGCAACTTTTCCAAAAGTAAAATTCGATTTTGTCATTTGTGCAGCATACTGTTTCGAATAAGACTGGCCTTTTTTTTGAGTTGTATTGAGTTTTTGTAACTCCTTTCGCGTCAGTTTTGCGGCTTTAACTCCGCCTTTAGCGTCACCCGTTATCAATAACCCTGCTTTGTATTGTTTAGCCATTGATTTGATTTCTCATTTCTTGTAGTGCACCACGTTCAACTAGTCTTATATTTTGGAATAATCTAGATTGTTCATATTTTGGAATATTGGACATTTGAATTATTGAGTGTACTGCACAATAGTCTAGCCCCTGTAATCCGCCCATCGGGTACACCCGCCATTGTGTTGAACATTGCAGAAACAGTTCTACACTTTGCCAGTTTTCGTAATCAACTATGAATGTTTTTGATACAGATTTAGCGTTAAATCGTTCTAATAGAAGCTGTTTCGAATCAGCGTCAAGTGGCAGCCCATCTAATTCATCATCAATATTGTCTTTACAGCGAGAAGCACTAGAAGAGGTTTTTGCCCAATGCTCACCCGCTGCTATTAGTTTTTTTGCTTGACCGCTTCCTTGCCAAACTGTGCTTGCATAAATCCTTTTATCAGGGCTTGACGATAACCTGAATGTTCTAACATTTCTGCAACAATATCAGTGCTATATTCTAATCTGTC